>NZ_BAAASJ010000033.1:0-216400 GCF_039532825.1 Streptomyces vastus | reverse complement strand
TTCACCGACGCTCGCGCCACCGGCCGCGAGACCATGGGGCGCGGACGGCGCGGCAAGACCTTCCGCCGCACCGTCTCCGGCATCCCCACCGCCCGCTTCCGCGAACGGCTGCGCAACATGGCCTACCACCGCGGCCTGGTCGTCATCGCGGTGGACCCGGCCTACACCTCACGCTGGGGAGCCGCCCACTGGCAGCAACCCCTCCAGCAGCAGACCACGACCACAGTGACGCGGCACCACGCCGCTGCCGTGGCCATCGGACGACGTGGCCTGGGTCACCGGATCCGGCGTCGGCCAGGTGTGACCGCCAACGGCCGGAGGATCGTTGCGCGGAGAGCTACCGGCCAGACCGGACCCGCCCCCAGACCGCGAGGGACCACGAGCCCACCCAGGACAACGGGCACGCCTCATCGGGGCGGTAAGACCCGGCTGGACCACGGTGACCAACTCGTGCTGTGCCCCGCACCCAGGACCGTTCGGGGTGCACCCGACGCCAGACGCCTCACACCTGGCCCGGAATGCGCTGACTCGGCCAGCACTCGCCGACAACGCAAGGAACGGTAAAGAAAGTAAAGTGGGCGGAACCCGGGGGACCCCCCGCGACGTTCATAGGGGTGACGGTAGCTTCGTCCCCGTACGAAGCACTGAGTTCAACGCACCGCACTTGCCGTACGTACGTCAACGAGGGAAGGACTCCCAACAATGGCTGTAAGCCTGTCCAAGGGTGGCAACGTCTCGCTCACCAAGGAGGCTCCGGGCCTGACCGCTGTCACCGTGGGCCTCGGCTGGGACGTCCGCACCACCACGGGTACCGACTTCGACCTGGACGCCTCGGCCATCGCGGTCAACCCCCAGGGCAAGGTCTACTCCGACGGTCACTTCGTCTTCTTCAACAACAAGCAGACTCCGGACCAGACCATCGTCCACACCGGCGACAACCGCACCGGTGAGGGCGCGGGCGACGACGAGGCGATCAACGTCAACCTCGCGGGCCTCCCCGCCGACGTCGACAAGATCGTCTTCCCGGTCTCCATCTACGACGCCGAGACCCGCTCGCAGAACTTCGGCCAGGTCCGCAACGCCTACATCCGCATCGTCAACCAGGCCGGCGGCACGGAGATCGCCCGCTACGACCTCTCGGAAGACGCCGCCACGGAGACCGCCATGGTCTTCGGCGAGCTCTACCGCAACGGCGCCGAGTGGAAGTTCCGCGCGGTCGGCCAGGGCTACGCCTCGGGCCTCGTGGGCATCGCCCAGGACTTCGGCGTAAGCGTCTGAGTTTCGGCACGCCTGTTTTTGCCGGAGCCCCCAGTCACTTGGTGACTGGGGGCTCCGCCGTCATTTCCCCGCTTTGAAATCCTCGGCTTTGATGTGGCGTATGAGGCACGCCAGGCCAAGAAGGGGCAGGGCGAGTATGTCGGTGGGGGCGTCGCTTTCGCGGAGGAGGAGGTGCGCTTCGGTGCGGGCGACCTCTATGCAGTTCTCACCGCCGGCCCCGGAGAAGGACGACTTCTGCCAGTTCACGGGCATGGTGTGGGCTCTCACAATTCTCGCGCGATGTCGTGGATGAACCGTCGGGAGCGCTCGGCGTCGAGTGCTGCTTGCTCCGCGAGGTCCAGCAGGGTGCCGTACTTCTTGAGCTGAGTGGCGATGCTGAGGAAGACGCCGCCCACGGCGCTGTCCACCTGGACTGTGTCCAGGTGGGGGACAACTCCCCCGGCGTAGAAGACCGGCTGTGTTGCCTCGACGAAGTCTTCGCTCGTGAAGGGGATGACCTTCAGCGTGACGGTGGGCCACTCGGAGACCTCCAGCAGGTGGCCGAGCTGCGCCTGCGCGACCTTGCGCCCGCCGATCCGCATCCTCAGGGCCGCCTCGTGGATCACGACGGTGAAGGGCGGCGGAGCGTCGCGCTCGAAGACCTGGCGGCGCTTCAGCCTGAACTCCACCCGGACGTCCACCTCCTCGGCAGGGAGGGGAGGGATGTGACCGCCGTAGATCGCCCGCGCGTAATCCTCCGTCTGGAAGACGCCGGGGAGCGTCATCGGCTGGAGCGCACGCAAGTACGTTGCGTGGTGCTCCAGTTCGGCCACGTCCAGGAAACCGGGAGCGAGGATCCCGCGGTACGCATCCCACCAGCCCTGCCCACGAGACTCCCGGGCGATCGCGCACAACGCGTTGACGAGTTCGGCGTCATCGCACGCATAGAACACCGCCAGCCGTCGGATCCGCTCCTCGCTGATGCCCAGTCGGCCCGCCTCGATGTGGCTGATCTTGGCCTGGTCGGTCGAGAGCAGGCCTGCGGTTTCGCGGGCCGTCCTGCCTGCGGCCTCCCTCAACTTCCTTAGTTCCGTGCCCAGTCGGACCTGGCGAGCGGAGGGGTTTTCTCTCAGTGGCATGGGTTCCGTTCCTCTCGGCGTCCGAGTCTGCCGTGTCACGACGAGCAGGGTCCACTCACTCGAGTGAACCTTTCGGGGCAACCTTGCTCCACTGCAAGGTTGCCCCTACCTTCGAAACGGTCAGCGCGCGGCGGGCCAGTGAATCCGCAGTGCAGGTGCCCGCCCCACGGTGCCCGAGCCACGGTGGCCCCCGCCGCGCAAACCCTCGACACGGACAGAGATTTGAAGACCATGAACGCCAACGCCGGCCCGCCGACGTACCAGCTCACCACCCCCAACTCGCCCCTCAGCCCGAAGATCTGCCGAGACACCGTCGCCATACTCCTCGCCGCCAACGGCCACGCCCCGCACCTCGCCGACACCGCCCGCACACTTGTCTCCGAGGTCGTCACCAACGCCGTACGGCACACCGGCACGCCAACCATCAAGCTGGAGACAGCAGTTCTGGCCGAAGGCGTACGCGTGGCCGTATACGACGACGGCCCCGCAGGGCTGCTGCTCCCCTCCGAAGCCGCACAGGACAGCGAAGGCGGGCGCGGCTTACTCCTCGTACAAGCCCTCGCGCACACCTGGGGCGTCGGCCCGGCATACAGCCCCGGCCGGGACGGCAAACACGTCTGGTTCGAGCTTCAAAGCCCAGTGTGCCGCTGTAGGGATGACAGCTCGCGGGCTCATCACCCCTACCGCGCAAAAACGTGAACACTCAGCGGGAGTTTGTTCACGAGACGCTCAAACGAGCGCCTCGTGGACACCGCGGCGCGAAGTGCTCACGAAAACGTGCACCAGCACCCACAGACCCGACCCCCGGACCCGTCGGAGAACCGCTGCACGCGTCCACGGTCCGCTCAAGCCTCGTTCCCCTGCTCAAGCCGCGGACGCGGCCCGCAGCAGCCGGAGTTGGCCGATCTCGGTGACGTTCTTCATCAGTTCCGCGTTCGCCCAGGCGAGCATGTGGGCGATGGTGTGCTCGGGGTCGTTCTGCCAGGGGAACGGGGCCGTGGCGTCCAGGTCGGTGTCGGTGAGGCGGTCCAGTACCGCCAGCCAGTCACCGCGGAGGCCGCGCAGCCACTCGACGGCCGCCGTCCCGTCACCCGGCCATGTGATCTCGGTCCGCTCCCGAGGCGTACGCCCCCGCGCGTGATCGATGCTCACGCTCCACCACCAGCCGATATGCCAGCTCAGCCAGCCGATCGTGGGGACCGGGACGGGCTCGGGCTCGGTTTCCGCCCAGTCCGGCACCCATGTCCCGTCCTGGTTCGGGCGCACCGTCCAGCAGTGAGGCGTCGGCTCCCACAGGAAGTCCTCGGGCTCCAGCCTCTCCAGGTGGTACTCGAAGAGCGACCAGGTCAGCTCGAACTGCCGGCGCAGCAGGTCACATCGGGATACGTTCATCGGTCGCCTCGGGCCTTCCTCACAGGTGCCCACTCCTCGGCGAGGAGACCGAGGACGACTTCGTCGATGAAAGAGCCGTAGACCCAGGCGGAGCGGCGCAGGGTGCCCTCGAGTGTGAAGCCGGTTCTGGTCGCGGCCGCGATCATGGGGGTGTTGTCGGCGAGGGTCTCGACCTGCAGCCGTTGCAGGCCGCGTACCGCGAAGCCGTACTCGCACAGGACACCGAGGACGTCGGCCGCCAGACCACGTCCTCGGAAGGCGGGGAGCAGGGTGATCCCCAGGTGGGCCGTCCTGTTGTGCAGGTCGATGCCCCACAGCACGGCCTCACCGGCCAGCTCCTGCGACTCCAGTTCCTCCACCGAGAAGTACGCCCTCTCGTCCGACGGCTCGGCGCCCGCGGCGGGAGACTCCTCCGCGTCCGGCGGGAGGGGCCGCCACGGACGGGGGTCGGTGCGCGATCGCGTCACCACGTCGTCGTACAACTCGGCCTGAAAAACCGGGACATCACTGTCTTGCCGAGTGCGCAACCCGACCCTGTCACCACGTATCACGCGCCCTTGCTATCCCAGATGCCGTGGCCGGACAACGAAATTAGCCGACCGCGATCGACCAGCACTGGGCCTAGCCTGCGGACATGTCTCTCGAACCGCGCACCCCACGTCCGGCCGCCCGTATCGCCGTACTCGACCCGGAGGGAGCGGTCTTCCTCTTCCGGTACGACAACGAAGAGGTCGGCATCCACTGGGCCATGCCCGGCGGCGGTCTCGAACCCGGCGAGAGCCCGCGTGAGGGCGCCCTGCGCGAACTCCGCGAGGAGACCGGCTGGGCCGACCTCACCCCCGGGCCCCTGCTGTGCACCTGGGAGCACGACTTCACGCGCGCCGGCGTCCCCGTCCACCAACACGAGCACATCTACGTGGCGTACGGACCACGCCGCGAGCCGGACGGCGGCGACCACATCCGCGCCATGCACAGCGAGGAGGGCGTGCTGGGCTGGAAGTGGTGGACGCTGAAGGAGTTGGCCGACGCGGCGGAATCCGTCTGGCCGCCCGAACTGCCGCGACTGCTCGCGGCGTTGGACGGGCGTGAGGCGTGACGCGCGGGGCGCAGGGGGCGAACCCTGAGGCGGGTGCGGTCAGGCGTGGTCCGGCTTTCCGTCCCCGTACAGCCAGTCGTCCCAGATCGTGGTGAAGTCCTCGTCCGGTGCCTGCTGTTCCACGTACGCCGTGAAGTCGGATGTGTTCGCGTTGCCGTGGCGGCGGGTGGCCGGCCAGCCGCGGAGGATGTCGTGGAAGGTGGCGTCGCCGGTCGTTTCACGGATCTTGTGGAGGACCATGGCGCCGCGCTGGTAGACGGGGTCGTCGGAGATGTGCGCGTCGCTCGTCGGGCTCGCGGGCGGGAAGGCCCACAGGTTTTCGTAGGTGTCCTCGCCGTGGTCGTACAGCGCGTCGACGGTGTCCTGGGCGGTGTCGCCGCCGTGGTCCTCCTGCCAGAGCCACTCCGCGTACGTCGCGAAGCCCTCGTTGAGCCACATGTCGCGCCAGGACTCGGGGGTGACGGAGTTGCCGTACCACTGGTGGGCCAGTTCGTGGACGAGGAGGGCCATGTCGGGGGCGCCGGGGAAGACGGGGCGGGTCTGGGTCTCCAGGGCGTAGCCCGCGTCGTTCGCCCGGTCGACGATCGCGCCGGTGGAGGAGAAGGGGTACGGGCCGAAGTTCTCCTCCGCCCACCGCATGATCTCGGGGATACGCGCGAGGACCTTGGCGCTCGCCTTCGACTGGTCGGGGTCGACGGCCACGTACACCGGCAGGCCGTTCGCGGTCTTCGAGCGGCCTACGTCGTACTCGCCGATCGCGACCGTCGTCACGTACGACGCCATCGGCTCCCCGACGTGCCAGGCGAAGGTCGTGCGGCCCTTCTCCGTCCCCTCGCGCCTCAACTCGCCGTTGGACACCGCTTTCAGGCCCTCGGGGACGGTGATCGTGATGTCGTACGTGGCCTTGTCGCTCGGGTGGTGGTTGCCGGGGAACCAGGCCATCGAGCCGGTGGGCTCGCCGAGGGCGAGGGCGCCGTCCGCCGTCCTGAGCCAGCCCTCCTGTGAACCGTCCGGGTCGGTGATCGTGCCGGGGCGGCCGGAGTAGTGGACGGTGGTGCGGAAGGTGGTGTTCCTGTCGAGGGCGTCGTGCGGGCGGATGGTCAGCTCGTGGTCGCCGCCGCGGTGGAAGCCGGCGGACGTGTCGTCGACTTCGGCCGCGGTGACCTTCATGCCCTTGAGGTCGAGGTTGAACGAGGTGAGGTCCTGCTTCGTCCGCGCCTCGATCTCCGCGGTTCCCGACAGGCGGCGGGAGTTGGGGTCGTAGGCGAGGGTCAGGGCGTAGTGGGTCACGTCGTAGCCGCCGTTGCCCGCCTTCGGGAAGTACGGGTCGTTTATGCCGGGGGCACCGGTCGTGTCCCGCGCGCTGCCGGTGTCGCACGCGGTCAGGGTGAGCGCGAGGGCCACGGTGGACGCGACGGCCGGTACGAAGCGGGCATGGCGGGGCACGTTCGCGATCCTAAAGGGATCCGGGCCGGAGGGCAGGGCTGGGACCAGGGCTGGGATCGGGGCTGGGATCGGGGCATGTCAGGGCCCCACGCGAGCGTGACACCATCACATACGTGCTCGACATCGGCTACGCCCTCTCCTCCCGTTTCCCGGATCCTCCGCAGACCGACTACCGCCGCGCGGACGTCCGCGCCCTGCGGCACGATCTGTTCTGCGGCGACGTCTATCTCGCCGACACCAAGGCGGACCGGGAACTGTCCACAGCCTGGGGATGGGTGCCGGTGCTCGACTTCGCGTGGGCGCTGTGCGACATCGTGGAGCGGATCGACCGGGATCCGGCGGGCTCGCGGGCCTCGCGCCCGCAGCGGGCCGAGCTGGACTTCACCGAGTCGACCGACCGGATGCTCTTCGAGCGGCGCTTCGGGTGGGTGGACATCGAAGCCGACTGGATGCCGGTGGAGGAGCCTGCGCTGAGCTTCTCGCATGCCGAACTCCGGCGTGAGGCGCGGGACTTCTTGCACGATCTGATCGCCGACCTGTGCGATCTGCATGACGCTCTCGCGGAGAACCCGGCGATCTGGACCCTCCAGGCACGCTTTCCGAGGGTGCCCTGACGCGGTGCAGGGCGGGGGGTTTCTTTACCCAAGCCCGCCCCTTCCCGGCTGTATCGATGTGCGGCTCCGCCGCGTGAGGGGGCTGCGCCCCCAGAGCCCACGAGCAGGGGGTGGGGGGTGACAGGGCGTGTCGCGGCTGCGGGTTCGTTGTGGCTGGTCGCGCAGTTCCCCGCGCCCCTTACGGGGCGCTCCCCGAGCCGTGACGTCCCAACGGGCCCGACCGCTCAGCCGTCGGCGACGACCCGAACCCCCATCTCCGCCGCCAGCACCGCCGCCAGATCCAGCAGTTGCGCCGGACTGATCACCGCCCCCGCCAACCGGTCCACCCCCCGCGCGATATCCACCTCAGCCGCCCCCCGAAGGTCCACATCCGTCAGCGTCGCCGCGCTGAAGTCCACTCCCTTCAGCACGCAGTCGACGAACTCCACCCGCTCCAGCCGCGCGCCTCCGAAGTCCGGCTCCACCAGCACGCAGCCTTCGAAGACGACGTCCCGGAGCCGACCCTTGCGCAGGTTCAGGTAGTCGATCTTGCCGCCGCGGATCAGTACCCGTTCCAGTACGGCACCGTGCAGTTGGACGCCGCCCAGTCGCGCGTCCACCAGCTCCACATCGCGGAGGGTGACCTCGGCCAGATCGGTGCCGACGCCCCGTATCCCCGTGAGGACGGAGTCCATCACGCGCGCGTGGCGCAGTCGTGTCTCGTCCAGTGCGCACCCTGTCAGCGCGCAGTCCATGAAGCGGGCCCCCGCGCCGTCCTGCGCGGCGAGGTCCGCCTCCCGGAACTCCAGGCCGTCATAGTCCCCGTCCGGCTCCAGCTCGCCGCGCCCGTACGGCACGAGCGGCGGCAGCCGCACCTCGGGACGCCGTGCCCTCTTGACCGCCGTCTTCTCATCCGTCGCCCGCCTCACCATGCCCACCATCCTGCACCCCACCACTGACAAACCCCTTGAGCTGCACATACGCCCGCGATGTCACACATCGGGCCCCTCAACGAGTCATACCTACGAGTCACGCACACGCGCGCACCCACCCACACGCACGAACCCACACCCACGAACCACACTCACGCACCGGACCAGTAGGGAGACCCCCAGCCATGCACCGCATCACCGTCGTCGGCGGCGGCTTCGCCGGACTGACCGCGGCCATCTCCGCCGCCGAGGCGGGCGCCAAAGTCACCGTGTACGAGGCCCACCACACCCTCGGCGGCCGCGCCCGCACCGCGGAGGGGCCGTACAAGACGAACGAAGGCCCGCACGCCCTCTACAAGGGCGGCCCCCACTGGACCTGGCTCAAGCAACGCGGCCTGATCGGCGAACTCGCCCCGCTCCCGCCCCTGGAAGCGGCCCGACTGCGCCTCCGCCACAAGGGCACCCTCCGCCGCACCCCGCCCTTCGCGATGCTCAAGCTTCTCCGCCGTACGGCCCAACAGGCGCCCGTAGACGTCGACTTCAGGACGTGGGCCACCGACATCGCCGGAGAAGAGGGCGCGAACGCAGCCGCGTACTACTCCGCCGTCGCCCTCTTCCACCACGACCCGGGCGCCCTCTCCGCCGCCTTCGTGCAGGAACGGCTGCGGCGCGCCACGAAGCTGCCCCCGGAGGCGCACTACCCGCGCGGCGGCTGGGCGAGCGTCATCGACCGGATGGCGGCACGCGCCTGGAACCTGGGCGTACGCATGGAGACGCTGTCCCGTGTCGAGAGCCTTGACGAGTTCGGCAGGCAGGGGCCCGTCATAGTCGCCACCTCCCTCGACGCCGCCCGCCGTCTCCTCCGCGACGAGTCGCTGACCTGGACGAGTGGTCGTACGGTCCTGATCGATCTGGCCGTACGGACCCGCCGGGGCGACGCGTTCGCCGTGTCCGACCTGGACGCGGCGGGCTGGATCGAGCGGTTCACCGCCCAGGACCGTACGCTCGCCCCGGCCGGCGAACAGCTCATCCAGGGGCAGATCCCGATCGCGCCCCACGAGCCGCGGGCCGCCGGCATCGCCCGCGCCGAGGAACTTCTCGACCTCGGCTTCCCGGGCTGGCGCGAGCGCGTGGCCTGGCGCAGCGAGGCCATCGCCAACGGACGTACCGGCGCTGTGGACTTCCCCGGCACCAGCTGGCGCGACCGCCCCGCCGTCGACCGCGGCGACGGCGTCTACCTCGCGGGCGACCAGGTCGCGGCCCCCGGCGTGCTCTCCGAGGTGTCCTTCAACAGCGCCCTGACGGCCGTGTCCCTCGCCTTCGACATCCCGCGCAGAGCAGGGCTTGACCTCAAGCAAGCTTGAGGTACGAGGCTGAGGGCGCGAGCACGACAGCTCACGAACGCGACAGCTCGAGAACCCCAGGAGCCCTTCATGCACGCCATCCGCCTGCACGCCTTCGGCCCTGCCGAGAACCTCACGTACGAGCAGGTCGAGGACCCGGAGCCGGGCCCCGGCCAGGTACGCATCGCCGTCGCCGCGGCAGGCGTCCACCTCCTCGACACCGCGATCCGCGAGGGCGACCGGGGCCCGTTCCCCGAACTGCCCGACCTGCCCACCATCCCCGGCCGCGAGGTCGCCGGCACCGTCGAGTCCCTCGGCGAGGGCGTCGCCCGACTCTGGCTCGGCAAGCGGATCGTGGCGCATCTGGGCCTCGTCCCGGGCGGGTACGCCGAACTGGCCGTCACCGACGCCGACCGCCTCCACGAGATCCCGGAGAACCTGGACTTCGCGCAGGCCGTCGCCATGATCGGCACGGGGCGTACGACGATGGGAATCCTCCAGTTCGCCGAGCTCGGCCCCTCCTCCGTGGCCGTGATCCCGGCCGCCGCGGGCGGCATCGGCACCCTCCTCGTGCAGTACGCCAAGCACGCCGGCGCCACCGTGATCGGCCTCGCCGGCGGCCCGGAGAAGGTGGCCCTCGTCGAGAAGAACGGCGCCGATCTCGCCGTCGACTACAAGGACCCGGAGTGGCCCGACCAGGTCAAGTACTTCCTCTGGGGCCGGAAGGCCACGGTCGTCTTCGACGGCGTAGGAGGCGAGGTGGCCCGTACGGCCGTCGGCTTCCTCGGCCCCGGCGGCAAGCACATCGTCTTCGGCTGGTCCGACGAGGGGCTGCACGACGGCAGCCCCCTCATAGTCGAGGGCGTGTCGGAGCAGGTCCTCGGCCCGGTGATGATGATGAAGGCGGGCGGCCCCAACCCCGTACGCACCCTGGAGCTCCGCGCCCTCACCGAGGCCGCCGCCGGCCGCCTCACCCCGGCCGTCCAGCGCTTCCCCCTCGCCGAGGCGGCAGCCGCCCACCGCGCGCTGGAGAACCGGGGGACGATCGGCAAGGTGGTTCTGGAGCCGTGAAGTAACCGATCCCACTTTCGGTCTCCGGAGGAGACACCCACGACCCTCAGAAGCTAACGTCCCGCGCATGAGCAGCACGCAGAGCGTGGGCGGCACGGAGCACACCGGCAGCACGGCCGGGGGAAACACCGCCCGCACCGTCGTCAACGGCGGCATATCGTTCTGGTACGCACAACAGGGCCTCCCCGCGCCCCGCGAACCCCTCCCCTCGGACGCCGCCGCGGACGTCGTCATCGTCGGCGGCGGCTTCACCGGCCTGTGGACCGCGTACTACCTGAAGAAGGCCTCCCCTTTCCTCCGTATCACCGTCCTTGAACAGAAGTTCTGCGGCTACGGCGCCTCCGGCCGCAACGGCGGCTGGCTCTACAACGGCATCGCAGGACGCGACCGCCACGCGCGCGTGCACGGCCACGAGGCCGCCGTACGCCTCCAGAAGGCGATGAACGAGACGGTGGCGGAGGTCGTCCGGGTCGCCGAGGCGGAGGTCATCGACGCGGACATCCACCGGGGAGGCGTACTCGAAGTCGCCTGCACCCCTGCCCAGTTGGCCCGCCTCAAGGCCTTCCACGAGGCAGAGCTCTCATTCGGCGAGAAGGACCGCGAGCTGTACGGCGCCCGCGAGACCGCCGAGCGCATTCGCGTCGCCGACGCCGTCGGCTCCACCTGGACGCCGCACGGTGCCCGCCTGAACCCCGTCAAGCTCGTCCAGGGACTCGCGAAGGCCGTCGAAGCGCTCGGCGTCACCATTCACGAGTCGACCCCGGTCACCGAGATCCGGCCGAAGCACGCGGTCACTCCGTACGGCACCGTCCGCGCGCCCTACGTCCTGCGCTGCACCGAGGGCTTCACCGCCTCGCTGAAGGGCCACAGACGCACCTGGCTCCCCATGAACTCGTCGATGATCGCCACCGAACCGCTCACCGCCGAGCAGTGGGAGTCAGTGGGCTGGGATGGCCGCGAAACCCTCGGTGACATGGCGCATGCGTACATGTACGCCCAGCGCACCGCCGACGGCCGTATCGCGCTCGGAGGCCGCGGCGTCCCGTACCGCTTCGGCTCCCGCACGGACAACGACGGCCGTACGCAGCCGGCGACCATCGAGGCGCTACGGGCGCTCCTTCTCCGCCTCTTCCCACAGCTCACCGGCGTCGAGGTGACCCACGCCTGGTCCGGCGTCCTCGGCGTGCCCCGCGACTGGTGCGCCACCGTCACCCTCGACCGTTCCACCGGGCTCGGCTGGGCCGGCGGCTATGTCGGTTCCGGAGTCGCCACCACCAACCTCGCCGCCCGTACCCTGTGCGATCTGATCCAGCAGGACTCCGGGCAGTCCGGCGCGACCGAGCTCACCGCCCTGCCGTGGGTCGGTCACAAGGTCCGCAAGTGGGAACCCGAGCCATTGCGCTGGATCGGGGTACACGGCATGTACGCGACGTATCGAGCCGCCGATCGCCGTGAACAGGGCACGCAGGCCGCGCAGTCGTCCCGGCTGGCACGTATCGCCGACCGGGTCGCGGGCCGCTGAGGCAGGGGGCACACATGGACACCACCGTCATCGACACCGTCCGCTACACCGCCGACGGCCAGCTCCTCGACATCCACCACGGCGCCGATCCCGACGCGCCCACCGTCCTTCTCTGGCACGGGCGCGGTCCCGCCGAACGCGACGTCCTCGGCGCCCTCGCCGCCACCGTCGCCCGCCTCGGCCCCACCGTGATCGTCCCCGACTGGCGGCCCGACGCCCCCGACGGCGGACGGCCTCAACTGGCGGCCTCCCTCCGCTTCACCTGGGATTACGTACCTGACCCGGCCCGTGTCGTGCTCGTCGGCTGGTCCCTCGGCGGCCGGGCCGCCATGGCCACCGCCCTCCAGCCCCACCCCCCGGAGGACTGGCGCCCGGCAGCCGTCGTCGGCATCGCCGCCCGCTACAACCAGCCCGAACCCCTCCTCGGCCTCCCCTCCCCCATGGCCGTCTGCGCCACCGCGCCGCCCCTGCCGATCCACCTGGTCCACGGCACGGCCGACAGGGTCTGCGACTTCAACAACGCCCTCGAGTTCCAGTCGGTCCTCGCCGACTGCGGCCGTCCGGCTCCACTCACCGAACTCACCACCGACCACGCGGGCGCGGTCATGGCCGAGTACGCCCCGGAACTGGGCCGCTGCCGCCCCGTCCACGGCGGCACTCCGTACGAGGAAGGCCTCCGCACCGCCCGCGTCATCGCGTCGGCGGCGGGCCTGAAGGTGCCCGACCTCGACAGCTCCGGCAGAAAGGCCCAGGTCAACGGGTGACGACCTGGGCCAAACGCCCGCCGTCTGACGGCGGGCGTCTGATGGCGACGTCTGATGGCGGCGTCACTTCGCGGCGATGCCCTCCATTCCCGCCTCCTCGAAGACCGGCAGGTCCTCGGCGGTCGTGACCTTCGTAAGCGCGCCGTTCTTCTCGACGCGGAAGCCGTCGACGGTGCCGGAGACCGCGTTCTGGACGTAGACGAACTTCTCGTCATCGGTCACGGCGAGGTCGATCACGCCCTGCGAGTTGGCGGAGGGCGGGGTGGCGATGCCCACGTCGTTGGTCAGGGCGAGTTCGCCGCTCTTGGCCATGCGGTAGCCGCTGACCGTGGAGTTCCCGGTGTTGCCGCCGTAGAAGTAGTTACCGGCGCGCACCAGCCAGCACAGCGTCTCCTGACCGTTGGTCAGCGGCTCCTGCAGGACCTTCAGCTTGCCGTTGCGCTTCACCTGGTACGCGGTCACCGTCGACTTCTCCGCCTCCGCGACCAGCATCCGCTTCCCCGACTTGTCGAAGCTGATCGCGAACGGCACACCGCCCGCGGACTTGTTGACGACCGGCTCGTCGACGGCGGGCAGCCCGTTGCGCTTCAGCGGGAACACCTCGACCGTGTTGGCGGCCTTGGTGGTGACCACCAGGTTGCGGCCGTCCGGGGTGAACTCGACCTCACCGGGCGAGGTGTCGAAGCGCGGCACGTTCTCGTTGTCCAGCCCCAGCGAACGCTGCGAGCCCTTCAGCGGCTTGAGCCCCTTCTTGGTGATCGTGAAGCCCTGAACGCTGCCCGCTCCGCCCGCATTCATCACGTAAGCCACCTTCCCGCGCACCGCGATGCTCGCCGGGAACTCCCCTCCGGAATCCACCTGCTTCGGATCCTTCAGCTCGGTGCCCTCGACCCGGAACGACGTCACCGTGCCGCTGCCCGCGTTGACGGCAAGGAGCATCCCCGACGCGTCGTCGTAGACGAGCGAGCCCTGCGAGGCAAGGGAATCGGTGGGCGCTTCGACCTGGTCACCGCCCTTGCCGCCGGTCGCGAACTCCCCCGCCGGCGACAACTTGCCGTCGTCACCCCGCGCGAACACATGGATCGTGTTCCCGGCCAGCTCGTTGCCCTGCACGAACACGGCCTGATCGGCTCCGGCGGACGTGGTGCGGGCGTACTGCCCCGCATTGGCCACGGAAACCGCCGCCGTCACCGCCCCCACCGAGGCGAGCACCCCGGCCCCGATCATGACCCGGCGCGACTTGGACTTCGCCCTGTGCCCACTCTTGTGCCCACTGCGACGGCCATTCCTGTCGTACGTACCCACGCCCGGCTCCTCGGTCTCTCGTCCCCCAACGTCCGCGCCCTGCGAACAGCACCAGAGTGACCAGTGGGGGACGTGAGACGAACCGGTTCCGGGCCCGCGTCAGGGTCTCGTAAGCGGTGCGCAAGGGTCTGGTAAGAACTCGTGAGAGCTCTTAGGAAACAGAACCGGAGGGCGTCAGCACTTCCAGGTCGCCCAGTACCACTTCCCCTTAGACGTCGTTTCCTTTGGTGTGCTCGTAAGTTGAGCCGTGCGTGAGGGATCTGATCGAGCGGTTGGTGCCGGATGAGTTGTGGGTCCTGTTCCGGCGGGTGGTGCCACCGACTGAGGTGAAGCGTCCGCAGGGCGGCGGCCGACGGCGGGCGGGTGACCGCGAATGCCTCGCCGCGATCATCTTCGTAGCCACCTCTGGTTGCACCTGGCGGCAGCTGCCCCCGGTGTTCGGCCCGGCCTGGCCGACGGTCTACCGGCGCTTCGCCCGGTGGAGCCGGGCTAGGGTGTGGGCTCGCCTCCACCGGGTCGTCCTCATGCCGAATGCGATCGAGCACGGCGACCGGAGCGCTGCCGGAGACGGTCGCCGCAGTCGGGGCCCCACGCACACGACCAAACGCTGAACGCGTTCGGTAATCCTGGTGTCGGTTCGTTGGCGTCGATGATGTCCTCGCCTAGGCGGCCTACGCGGTTGTGGCGATGCCGCCGTCGACAGGGATCACGGCGCCCGTTAGGTATGCGCCTGCCCGGCTGGC
Organism: Streptomyces vastus; assembly: GCF_039532825.1. Taxonomy (NCBI): domain Bacteria; kingdom Bacillati; phylum Actinomycetota; class Actinomycetes; order Kitasatosporales; family Streptomycetaceae; genus Streptomyces; species Streptomyces vastus. The sequence goes on along the minus strand of NZ_BAAASJ010000033.1, from coordinate 201,797 downwards.
GAGGAACACGGCGACACCCGCCATGTCGTCGTCGCGGCCGATCCGGCCTAGTGGGGCCGACGCCGCGATCGCCTCGCCGAACTCATCGAGGGTTGCAGCCATCATCGTCGACGGGAACGGTCCCGGCGCCACGGCGTTCACGGTGACGTGCTGCGGTCCTAGTTCCTTGGCGAGCACTCTGGTGAGTTGATGCAGTGCGGCCTTGCTGCTGGAGTACGAGTAGTTGGGCCGCTGGGGGATGTGGATGGCGGCGATGCTGCCGATGTTGATGATCCGCGCGGGATCGTCGGCGGTGCCCGCCCTGCGAAGTGCGGGCAGCAGCGCCTGGACTAGCCAGAACGGCGACTTCAGGTTGAGGTCGACGACCGTGTCCCAGGCCGCGTCTGGGAACGTCGCCAGCGGCTCGTCCCACAGGGCGCCCGCGTTGTTGACGAGGATGTCGAGACGCTCCGAGTCGGCGGTGACGAGGTCGGACAGTCGCCGACACTCGTCGTGGCGGGACAGGTCGGCGGGGATGGCCCGCACCTCACCGAATTTGGACAGCTGTTCCTGCGCCCGAGCGCACGCTTCTGCGTTGCGTGAGCTGATGACCACGCGGACGCCCGCCTGGAGAAGGCCACGCGCGATCATCATCCCGATGCCTCTGGTGCCACCGGTGACGAGCGCGCGCTTTCCACACAGATCGAAAAGTTCTGCATGCGTTGTGAATTGGTTGTCTACCACTTGCCGCCTTTCTCGTTGGTCGTGCGGGATGATGCGTCGACGCGTCGGGTGTTCGGTTCAGCTGTCTCGACGTTATGGCCGTGGAGTGCACTCCAAGCAAGCGGATCAGGACCTCAAGACTTCATAGGCAATTGATGTCTTGGGTAGGAGAAACCCACACTGCCGTCGACGCCCTTGACTGGTGCAGAGAAGTGCTCGGGCCTCACCTGGTCGGCATCCCGGCCAACCGGATCCCCCACTTCCTCAAGCTTCTCGGCCGCACCTTTCGCTCCTGGCAGGCCGAAGTCGACGCCGAACGCCAGGCAGCCCGCCGCAGGCGTGGCGGCCTGCGGCTGGTGACCGGCCCGGTGCCGGACGCTCCTGGCCGCCCCTCGGCGGCGCAACGCGACCGCGCCGCCTGACAGTTCGGCACCGCCGTCCGCGTTTCCTCCCCACTCTTCCGGAGGCCCCTCGCCATGCTCATCGGCCATGTCATTCCCCCGTCTCAACTCTCGGCTCCTGCCGGTCCCGACTCCCCGCTGGGGGACTATCTGCGCGACCCGGCAGGCACCGTTCACGCCCTGCTCGACCACGCGACGCGCTGGGCCATCACCTGGGGACCGGCCGCAGGCCCGGCCGTGGCGATCGCTGCCGCCACGCTGGGCTGGGCGCGCTGGTGGTGGCGCCGCCGCTGCCGCCAGAGCCTCGCGGGCGACGCCCGGCTGGTCAGCGTGCTGCCGCCGCCCACCGCCGACCCGGCAGGCGCCGAAGCTCTGTGGGCGAATCTGCTGGGGCTCCTGCGGCCCGCTTGGCGCCGCTGGCTGACCGGCCAGCCTCATCTGGCCTGGGAATACGTCTTCGATCGCGAGACCATCCGCCTCCGCGTATGGGTGCCCGGCACGATCCCGCCCGGGATGGTCGAACGGGCCATCGAAGCCGCCTGGCCCGGAGCCCACACCCGCACCACACCCGCACCACGCCGCTGATCTTGGCTTGGAGCTTGGCCATCCTGATCGCCTGCTCGGCTGGGTTGTTGGTCCACTCGACGTGGAAGTCCAGGGTGAAGTTGAGGACTTGATCGACTCGCTCACGCATCCGTTTCGCCAGCTTGTAGGCGTCGTGGCTGCGGCCGGCGGTCCCGGGGGTGTTCGCGTCGATGCCCTGCTGCGCGGTGTTGAGATACAGATCCCGCAGGCTCCGGCTCGTGGTCGTGGACAGGCCGGCCGCGCCCTGCGTGATCGCGGTGTCGACGGTGCGTCGTGCCTTCTTCAAGGTCTGGCGCATCTGCTCGGCCCACGCCTGATGTTCGGGGTCGGACTCCCACACGGCCTTGAGGTCGCGCAGCAGGCGAGCGCAGCACAGTTGCACCTGGGTGACCTTCCCGCCACGGGTGGGGTCGCTGTATTTGTGGTAGCCGTGCCAGTCATCGCGGATGAGCACTCCGGCGAAGCGCGGCAGGATGTCGAAGCCGTCCACGGCGGCGTGGCTGCGGGTCTGGTGCGCGCCGTACCAGATCAGATTGTCGGTGCGGGCGGTGTAGACGTAGCCGGTCACGCCGTTGACCGGCACCGGGGTCTCGTCGTGGTGCAGCCGCGGCGCGGCGGCCAACGCGCGTTTCAAGGTCGGCCTCGAAACCGACCAGCCGCGTCGACAGTCGCCGCAGGCAGGAGGCGACGAACCCGGTGGACACCGGGCAGCCGAACAGTTCCGCGAGCATCTCAGCGGTCCGCTCCATGCTGACATGCCCACGATAAGCGATGTGCGCGGCGAACGCCCGCACGTTCGGGCCGTAACAGACCGGCCCGGACACCCCCGCCGGAGCCGGCGCCTGGGTGAGGTGCCCGGCCGAGCACCGCCGCCGCATCAGATCGAACCGGACCTTGCGCAGCGTCACCGGCGGGACGTCCCACTGCTGGACCGGGGTGAACCCCTCACCAGGGGCCTTCGAATCCAGACACTCGCCGCAGGTCGAGCACTCGGCGGGCTCTTCGAGTCCAGCCCCACCTGGCGCCGCAACGCCGCGTTCTGCTCCTCCACCAGGGCGATCAACCTGGCCTGCTCAACCAGCAACTCGTCCTGACCAGCCAACTGATCCCGCTGCAACCGAATCAGCGTGTCCTGCGAAGCGATCAGCTCATCCTTGTCCGCCACCACCTGGCGCAGACGAGCGTTCACCGCACGAAGATCGGACACAAGCCAAGATCGTCCACGAGTTCCGAACGAAGATCAAGCCAGCTCAACCCCACAGGTCACGACCCACCCTGAATGGACACCTCCATGCCATCCCTATTGGCAGGGAGTCCGCGCTCCGCGCGGAGCTCCTCTCAGACAAGCCCGTTGATCGGTAAGCGGATGGCTTCTCAGGTCGGCCGAGGCTCATTGTCAGAAGGGGCGCTTGGGTCTGACTCGTGTGGCCGCGATCGCCTGCGGTGTCAGGGCGCGGCGGTAGCGTTCGGCCGGCAGTTGGGAGAGTGCGTCGGACTTGATGACGTAGCGCCCGAAGATGATCCCCACGATCAGGGTCAGGACGGAGGCGGTCTGGTCGCGGGCACTGCCGCCGCCGAAAAATTCAACGAGGCGGTGGCTGATCTCGGCGTCTACGTACTCGCGAAACGCGGCGAGCAAGCGAGGATCCTCCAGTGCGGCGTGGAGCAGTTGCGCCAGACGCGGGCCCGTCTCGGGGTCTTCCCAGGCGATGATGACCTGACTGACCAGTCGTTCACCCAGCAGCTCGGGCGGCCCTGGCAGTGCCCGCTGCACCACCTCAGCTGGACTCAACAACAAGGCCGTGACCTGCGCAAAGAGTCCTTGCTTGGACCCGAAGTGGTAGGCGACGAGGGCCGGATCGCAGTCGGCGGCCTCGGCCAGCATGCGCACGGTGGTTCCCTTGTATCCGTGCTCGGTGAACAGGCTCGTGCCGGCGTCCAGGAGCCTGTCTCGCCCCGTCCGGGTACCCAGTGGCGGTCGGCCGCGGCGTTTATTCATCAGCGTTGAGTTTAGGCGCTTCGGCAGCGATGCTTCTTCGCGTTACGGACGCAACTTGGGAGGAACAATGCCGTTGCTGCTGTCCAGGTCTGACCTGAGCCCGCTCGCGGCGGACGACGAGGCACTGGACGACGTCATCGACGCGGTGCAGGAGTCGCTGCTGCGAAGTCATGCTGGTGATCGTGGTGAGTCGGTCTTCGCTGGGATCGGGCTGCCGAACGGGGACGAACTGGCGAGCCAGCTTGCGGCATCATCGTCGGGCGGGGCCAGTGTGCGGCTCTTTCCACGGATCGTCCGCGGTGCTCGGCGCAACGCCTGGCTCGGTATCCGGATCGACGGAGCGGCCGGTGAGATCGACAGCCTGATCGCGCTCGATGACCTGAACGAGCTACGCACGTCGGTGCCGGCCGCGGTCGGGGTGCGGCACCTCGCACCGGAACAGGCGACCACCCTCGCAGTGCTCGGCAGCGGCGCACAGGCGAGCAGCCACGTCCGCACCTTCGCCAGGGTCATGCCCGGCCTTGAGACCGTCCGGGTATGGAGCCCGACGAAGGCGCACCGCGAAGCGTTCGCCCACGACGTCATGGCCCGGCTGCAGGTGCGTGCGACGGCCGAGGACACCGTGGAGGCCGCGGTCGACGGCGCTGACGTCATCACCGCCGCTGGTCGCACCGCCCCCGGAGAGCCGGCCATACCGGATCCCACAGCGGTCCGGCCAGGCGCCCTGTTCGTGAGTATGACCGCAGCCGGCTTGAACCTGCTGCCACTCGGGGCACGGCTCGCGGTGCCAACCTCGCAGCAACCGGAACTGGTGGCGCACGGCTTTTCCAGCGGCTTCCTCCGGGGCGGCCCGCCACCAGCACCGCCGAACGCCATCGAGCTGGCGCAGATCATCGTCAACCATCAACCCGCGCGCCGCTCAGCAGCAGAGACGATGGTGTACGAGCTCGCCGCGCCCTACCTGTGGGACCTCCCGATCCTGACCTGGATCACCGACTGGGCGAAACGCAACGGCGTCGGCACAAACTTCACCTTCTCGGACTGAAAGCTGCATCCGTGGCCGCGCTGCCACCCGGGTCGCGTCTCTCAGTTGCGAAGTCGGCGGTCCGCCCCGCCGCCTGAAACGTGTTGAAGCGCGACGATCAGCTCTCCCCTTCCGGTGGGGCTACCGTTCAACGGTAATGCGCGCGCCGGGACCGGCCAGGATGGCACTGTGCGTAGCTGGCGAGTGATCCTCGGATTTAACCTGCGGCCAGGTACCGCTCGCCGACGGGCTTGATCCGTCCGTACCGCCCGGCCTCCTCCTCCTGTGTGTTCACCAGCGCCTTCCCGCCAATCGCGGACGGCTTCCCGGCTGTGCACCACATGGGCGCGTCAGTACGCCGAGCAACGTAGGCACCTCTGTCTGTGCCCTGGGCCACGGACGCGAAGCTTGGTCCTTCTGGCAGAGCCACTGACAGGCTGGTTCAGGAGCGACGTGCAGGTAGCGCTGCGACTCGACGCCACCATCACTGAGCGTGTCTCAGCCTGAAGTTGCTGGTCGTGGGCTTGTGTTCGACGTCGTCCGCTCGGCCGACGAGCCGGTCATGGCTCAGGATGTGTGCCGACTGCTCGGGATCAGTGCCGAGCCACGGTTCCGCGAGGCGATGCGGAGCCAGCTTGGCTTCGACGTCGGCAATCGGCCCCACCGAATTGGCCATGCGAGCGGCAGTGGGGCCGCTTGGAGACGTCCCGCGCCGCTCGCCGGCCAGGTGGGGCCAGGTGGCCAATACCGAGGGGCCGCTGAACGACGTCAGAGCCAGCCGGCTGAACCGGCTGGCCGACCGGGGTGGCTGCACAAGACCCCGACCGGACGGTTCCTCACCGTGCTGTGAGCACGGGACGGGGAACCCGGTGCTCTGCCCGTAACTGGGGTGCCGTGGCGGGAGCCGCGGTTGTACGGGAAAGAACCTGAACTCCGCCGAGGGCAGCGAGGCCCCTGTCTACCGAGTCCACCTGCCTCTGTCCACGGCCACCCTCTCCACCGTCACCTGCCTGATCCGCGCTCACCTCAAGAAGATCAACGACGTCTCCGCCAGCACGGTGCGCCGCTGGGCTGGAGTCGGCGATGCGGGTGTTTCTGCTGAGCGGGGTCGTGCTGGTGGTCATACGCCGTCCGTTCAGGCAGCCTGATGCCACCTGAGTTTGACCTCAAGTGCGGTAGAGGTCGTAGCGTCGTAGCTGAAGCCCGCCGGAACGCGACGGGAGGTCCCGGATGCCAGTTCTCTACCGAGTAGACAAGTTCGTAGTGCCTGACCATGTACGCGATGAGTTCTGGACCCATGTCAGACACACACACTCGGTGCTGCGGAACCAGCCGGGCTTTCTGGAAGACGCCCTGCTGGAGCAGCATTCCGGCCCTGGTCGCTTCAACGTGGTCACGATCGTCAAGGGGTCGTCACCCGATGCCCTCGCCGCTGCGAGAACAGCAGTCGAGCGCTCCCACCGGACGGCTGACTTTCAGTCGGCTGAATTCCTTGAGCAGACCGGTATCGAGACAGACCTGGGGAACTACCGTCGAGGCCGGGGCTTAAGCACCTCGCCGAGCACACGGCACCACAGCGAAGGAGTGCGGAATGTCCTTTCTCCCCTATCCGCCCCCGCGCTACCACGGCAACACGGGCCGGACCAACGCCCGCTTCCGATCAGCCGGAACCGCCCCCGACCTGGTCTCCGGTGGTGCAGATGGCACCGTGACCGGTGCTGACCAGGGTCAGCGCACCCACTATCTCGCCACCGGAGCCTCCACGGGAGGCGAGTTCGGCTTGTACCGCATCGACATGCCGCCGCACGGCCGCGGCCCGGGCACGCACTTTCACCGCACGATGTCCGAGTCGTTCTTCGTCCTCTCCGGTACGGTGCGTCTCTTCGACGGGGAGAAGTGGATCGACGCGACCCCGGGCGACTTTCTGTACGTGCCGGTCGGCGGCCGTCACGCCTTCCACAACGGCTCGGACAAACCCGCGTCGCTGCTGCTGCTGTTCTCCCCAGGAGCACCGCGAGAGGGCTACTTCGAGGGCATGGCCGAACTCGCCGCAATGAACGACGAGGAACGGGAGGAATTCTTCCTCTACCACGACACCTACTGGGTCGGCGCATAACCCACCACGCCCCGACGGACGACGCCGACACTTGCTCATCCGACCGGCGCTACTCGCGATGCCCTGGCCGAGCGCGGTGCACACGTCCTTGGCCTTCACCGGGCCGACCGCGGCCTGCACCATGTGCCGGACCTGCCGGTACTCCGGCGGCAGGGCGGCCTGGTCCATTTCCCGTTCCCGGTGCGGTACCAGCAGCACCGCCCACCCACCCGGGCGGTCCTGGCCGCAGGCGCCTCCGCCGCTACCTGTTCGTGCAGCCGCCGCAGCACCTTCGTCATCGGGGGCGGCAACTCCGGCGCCCAGATCGCCGCCGACCTCGCGCACGACACCCAGCTGACCTGGGTCGCCCAGCGCCCGCCGCGCTTCCTCGCCGACGACATCGACGGCCGCGCCCTGTTCGACGCGGCCACCGCCCGCCGCCGCGCCCTCGATCAAGGGAGCACGGACACGGGCGGGGTCGCCTCGCTCGGGGACATCGTCGCTGTCCCGCCCGTACGCGAAGCCCGCGACCGCGGCCTGCTCACCAGGCGCCCGATGTTCACCCGGCTCCACTCCGGCGGCATCGAGTGGGCCGACGGCACCCGTGCCGAGGCCGATGCGATCATCTGGTGCACCGGCTTCCGGCCCGCCCTCTCCCACCTCGCCCCGCTCCAACTCCGCGGCCCGCGCGGACGCATCGCCACGGCCGGCACCCGCGCGGTCGGCGAACCGCGGCTGCACCTGCTCGGCTACGGAGACTGGACCGGCCCCGCCTCCGCCACCCTCATCGGCGTCGGACGCCCGGCGCGGGAGACCGCCCGCGAGATCGCCGACCTGCTCGGGTAGGACCCAAGTCGGCCGAGGATCCTTCGGCGCAGGGCGCGCCTCGGGTCAGGCCGCGACTGGGGCTATGGTCAGCAGCTTGCCCATCGCCGCGAGCACCGTCGGCTCCACCCGGTAGTACACCCAGGTGCCGCGCCGCTCAGAGGTGAGCAGGCCGGCCTCCTTGAGCTTCTTCAGGTGATGGGAGACGGTCGGCTGAGAGACGCCGACGTCCGAGATGTCGCACACACACGCCTCGCCACCCTCGTGCGAGGCCACGGCGGAGAACAGCCGCAGCCGCACCGGGTCACCCAGCGCCTTGAACATCCGCGCAGCCGTCTCGGCCTCCTCCGCAGTGAAGGGGCGTTCCGTCAGCGGCGGGCAGCACGGCGCCACCTCCTCGCTGGCGGCGGCATCCAGCAACGGCAGCACCCTGGTGTTCGACATGCATCTATGTTGACATACGTCGAACCAGCGGGCGAGGGCCGGACCGCCTCAGGTGCGGGCGAGGTAGGCGGCGATGTGCCGGGCGGCCCGAGCGGCATCCCGCCCGACTCCGCGCAGGGAGTTCGACGACAGGCTGCGCTGCCACTCCAGCCCGACATACACCAGCCCCGGATGCGTCAGCGACATCCCCTCGCGGTGGCGAGGGTGCCCTGGGGTGTCGAGGGCGCCGAGCGGGGTGAGGTAGCCCAGGTCGGGGCGGTAGCCGGTGGCCAGCACGATCGCGTCCACTTCCTCCGTGCTGCCGTCGGCCCAAGTGACCTTCGCGTTGTCGATGCCGGTGAACACCGGTCGCCGGTCCGGCCGCCCGGAGGTGATGGCGGCCCGGTAGCGGCCGTCGTCGATGACCAGCTGGGTCGGCGGCGCGGAAAGGAAGCGGCCGACGGGCAGTGTGTCGAGGCCGGTGCGGGCCAGCCACCAGTGCAGGTCCCGGCCCAGGGTTCGCTGGCGGGCGAACCGAACCGGATGCCGCGCCGCGAGCGTCACCCGCGCCCGCCCGGCGAGTTCGGCGGCGATCTGCACCGCGGAGTTCCCGGCACCGACGACCATGACCCGCTGCCCGGCGAACGGCTCGGGCGTGCGGTAGTCGGCGGCGTGCAGCAGGGTTCCGGCGTAGGTCGCCAGCCCAAGAAGGTCCGGCCGGTATGGGCGGCCGAAGGTGCCGGTCGCCGCGATCACAGCGCGAGCCGCGAGCTCCCCGCCGCCCTCCAGGCCCAGTATGAACGCGCTGTCGTCGAGGCGGACGGCACGCACCCGGGTCCGGGTGCGGATCTCGGCGTCCAGCCGGTCGGCGCAGCGCAGCAGATAGGCGACGACCTCGTCGCGGTGCGGGTAGCGGTCCGGGTCGCCGCCGAACGGCAGGCCGGGCAAGCCGCTGTACCGGGCCGGCGAGAACAGGGCGAGGCTGTCGTAGTAGCGCGCCCACGACCCGGCCGCCTGCTCGGACGCCTCCAGCACCACCGGCTGAAGCCCCTGCCCGCGAAGAGCGTGCGCGGCGGCCAGCCCGGACTGGCCGCCCCCGATCACCGCGACGTCGACGTGTTCCACGACCCCAACCCCCTGGATTTGATGAATGTCTATGTTGACGCTCATCAATACAGGTGCCATGCTGGGCCACGCAAGCCATCGACGAATGTCGAAGCAAAGGGGAATCTCGTGAACGCGCCCACCACCGACCAACTGCCTGTCGTGGTTGTCGGAGCCGGCCCGATCGGCCTGGCTGCCGCAGCCCGCCTCGTCGAGCGCGGCCTCGAACCCCTCGTCCTGGAGTCCGGGCCGTCAGCCGGCACCGCGGTGCGGGACTGGGCGCACGTGCGGCTGTTCTCCCCCTGGGCCGAGGCCACCGACCCTGCCGCGGAGAAGCTCCTTGCCCCGACCGGCTGGGTCCGCCCCGACGGCGCCGCCTACCCCACCGGCGGTGACTGGGCCGAGCAGTACCTGCAGCCGCTCGCCAACATCCTCGGAGAGAAGGTCCGCTACGGCGCCACGGTGACCGGCGTCGCCCGCGCGGGCCGGGACCGCATCGTCGACTCCGGCCGCGACGAGCAGCCCTTCACCGTCCACATCCAGCTCGCCGACGGTCGCGAGGAGCTTCTTGCCGCCCGCGCCGTCATCGACGCCTCCGGCACCTGGTCGACCCCCAGCCCGATGGGCGCCGACGGCCTGCCCGCCCTCGGCGAGAAGACGGCCGCCAAGCGCATCTCCTACCAGGTCCCCGACCTGGGCGACCCGGCCGTACGCGCCCGGTACGCGGGCAAGCGCACCGCTGTGATCGGCTCCGGTGCCTCTGCCTTTACCGCCCTCGCCTACCTCGCCGATCTCGCCAAGGCGGAGGACGGGACCCACGCCGTGTGGATCCTGCGCCGCGGCATCGGCGCGAACACCTACGGCGGCGGCGAGGCCGACGAGCTGCCCGCGCGCGGCGCGCTGGGCCTGCGAGCCAAGGCCGCCGTCGAGGCCGGCCACGCGAGCGCGGTCACCGGATTCCGCATCCAGTCCGTGGAACGCGACGGCGACCTGCTGGTCCTCGTCGCCGACGACGGCCGCCGCCTGGACCCGGTCGACGAGGTCATCGTCCTCACCGGCTTCCGCCCCGACCTGTCCTTCCTCTCCGAGCTCCGCCTCGGCCTCGACGAACGCCTCCAGGCCCCCACCGCACTGGCCCCGCTCATCGACCCGAACGTCCACTCCTGCGGCACCGTCCACCCGCACGGCGTCAACGAGCTCTCCCACCCCGAGCAGGGCGTCTACCTGGTCGGCATGAAGTCCTACGGCCGCGCGCCCACGTTCCTCGCGATGACCGGCTACGAGCAGGTCCGCTCCATCACCGCCGCCCTCGCCGGCGACCGCGAGGCCGCCGAGCGCGTCGAACTCACCCTGCCGGAGACCGGCGTCTGCGGCGGCGCGGGCCTGTTCGACGACCCCGACCCCGCCCAGAGCACCGAAGGCGGCGGCTGCTGCGCCGCCCCGGCCACCCTCCAGATCGGCATCGGCGCCCCCGCAACCGCGTCCGGCGGCTGCTGAACTCCCCACCTCACCAAGGAGATTCGCCATGTCCCGCGTACAGCTGGCCCTGCGCGTCCCCGACCTCGACGCGTCCATCGCCTTCTACACCAAGCTGTTCGGCACCGAGCCCGCCAAACTCCGCGACGGCTACGCCAACTTTGCCATCACCGAACCCCCGCTCAAGCTCGTCCTCATCGAAGGAACGGCGGACGAGGCGACCCGCATGGACCACCTCGGCGTCGAGGTCGAAACCACCGAAGCGGTCCACGCCGCCACCACCCTCCTGGGCGAAGCCGGCCTGACCACCGACGTCGAGAACGACACCACATGTTGCTACGCCCTCCAGGACAAGGTCTGGATCCACGGACCCGGCCAGGAACCCTGGGAGGTGTACGTCGTCAAGGCCGACGCCGACTACCTGGCCAAGCAACAGGGCAGCACCTGCTGCGCCGGCTCGGCCGAATCCACCGCCGGCACCGGCGCGAAGGAACCGGTCGCCGCGGGCGGCTGCTGCTGACCCGCCGATGACCGACCTCCACACCAGCGGGGCCGTGGCCGGGACGGGAGACCGGTCACGGCCTCGCGCCGTGGGGGCCCGAGCCAGCCGTGTCCCCACAGGTCATTGCGTTGCTGGAGGCGGGTAGGCGTCGGAGTCGGCCAGGAGGCGGTCGAAGAACGTGCTCACGGCGTCCTCGGCCCCGGACTGCATGAGCTCGTAGCCGCCGAACCGGTAGACCTCGTAGCCCTTGAGCCGCAAGGCGCGATCCTCCGCGACCATGCGGGAGTAGAGGTCCGGCGCCGCCGTCCATGACTCCTGCCCCGTGGGGGAGGCTCGCTGACGTGCGTAGTGGTGCTTTCCGTCGACCTCGATGACGATCCGGACCCGGTTGGGGAGCAGGAGCAGGAAGTCCATGCGCTCGCGGTTCAACGGCCCCCGCCCGCCACGCTCGCGGCGCGTGTAGGGGTCGTAGTGCAGGTGTACCTCCGGGATGAGAGCAGGCTGGTCAAGACCGCCCGGCCGCCCGTAGCGGGAGCAATAGGCGATGAACAGCTTCTGGGCGGGAGGCGAGGTGGCGGGAACGGAGGCGAAGAGGCGCTTGTAGAGGGTTCGGCCAAGAGCGGTCGGATCGGTCGCGTCCACCTCCCCCGCCGTGTTGGCGAAGGCGCTGGTGGTCGGCCACCAGTCGAGCATGTTCCGCCAGGTCAGACCCTGGCTGGTGAGGGGCCGGTCGTAGAAGAGCCAGTGCTCGGCATTCGCGGTGATCTCCAGGTAGTTGCCCACCGAGTCGTCGAGCACCATATCCGGCTTGGGGCCGGTCCCGGCGAAGATGAGGTTGCGGAACGCTCCGGAGGCACCGCGGGGTCCCAGCTGGTCCAGCTCCCCCTCCAGCCGTTCGCTGCCGAGCTGCTCGACTACCTTCCTGGCCAGATCAATCAGTTCGGTGAGGTCGTGACCCTCCAAAAGCGCCCGAACGTACTTGCCTTTGCCGCCGCCGTGCCAGTCGGCCTGGTCGGGGGCGTCAAGGCCGAGGCGGCGGCATACCCCTGGCAGCGTGTGCCAAGTCGTGGCGCCTTCCAGCTCGTCGGTGATCAGGCCACGTAGCTGTTCCGGCCGGAGCGGGGAGTTCATCGGGGCGCCTTGAGGAGTTCCTGGGCACCTGCCGTCACTCGGAAGGCATTCACGACCTTCGGCCAGCTCAACTCCCCGCCTCTTCTGCGTCGTTGGGTGAACGTGCGATCGGTGCTCCGCCTGTTGCTACCCGTGGGGCATTCTCCGTAATCAGGCAGGATGAGGGCGCAGATCAGAACGTCGGCTTCAGGGGTTGTCGCGTGCCTTCGGTACGGCCCGCAACCTTGCGGCGACGTGTGTGCGTAGACGCTCGATCTCGTCGTGCTGGGCTGCCAGCCGGGAGATCGCCAGGGTCTGAACTCGGTCAGCGCCCAGTGATCGGACGACCAGCAGGCATGCAGCACTGTGCAGGACGGCCCCTGTAGGCAACGCAGTTCCATACTCCGGGAAGACAGATCGGCGCGGGCAGCACCGGTCAATTCGGGATATGACCTTCACCGCCGTCAGGGGCGGCGAACAGCAACGCGACTCGCGCCCCGCCGCCCCTTGGGAGGCCGTCATCAAGTTCTAACTCGCCGTGGGTAGGCATGGGTGACCGATCCCTTCCGGTGACTTTGGCGTGGCCGGGGCCAGGGCCGCATGCCCTTACCATCCCCGGGCTGTGCAAAGAGGACCCCGGCGCGATCGCTGAGGTCCTCTACGTTGCTCGCATCAGGCATTCAGGGGATAAACCCCGAACGCGATGTTCCGCGTTCTATCAACCGCCCGGCCCGTCCTTACTCAGGGTGACGAACCCGTTTGTCGATACCTCCTCTGGGGCGGCAGGGATGCGGCGCCGCCAGCGCGCGAGGACGGCTCGACCGTAGTTATTGGTGCCAGCCACTCGGTCCAGCTCCGCGCCTGTCGGCGTGCGGCCAGCGGCCCGCTGTTGCTGGAAGTGTTTCCACATGACCTCCTCAGCGTTCTGCCCAGCCTTGGGTGGCGTGACTGAGGAAGAGCGAGAGTCGCTGGTCTCGGTCGCGTCCCGCGAGGTGGTGTAAGCGATCATGCGCTTCGCCTTCCGGTACCTGGCTTCCGATGACCTCTCCGTTGGCGCGGCACGCGAAGTGGCCCGGTCAGGCGCCGGGAGTGCCTCAGCCGGTCGAAATACCCGGCGCGACCTGCGAGTTCCGATCCATTGATCGACTACACCACCTCGCGGGACGCGACCCTGGTCTCGCTCTCGCGCCCGCTCCGAGAGTCTCGCTGTGATGCAGCGATCCCGTCTCGCTTGGCTTCCGGTGCGCTCGGCCGTGGCTTTGGGACGAGACGCGAGGCCTGTTCTCGCGTCCAGCTCTCGGTTCGCTCTCGGTTGCTGGACCGATGCGCGAGGAGTTCCACCGAGAACAGGAGGGCGACCGGCGGCCACCCCGCGACGAGCACCGGCTTCCAAGCGAGGTCGGGAGCCGCAGCGACATTTGCCGCAAGCGACACTCCGATGCCGAGCAGAAACGCCATCCACACCACGGAGCGTGCCCGACGGCCGGCATGGTCGGCGGGCTTCAGCAGGCCGACCGTCGCCAAGCGCAGAAGCCCATCGACCGACAGGGGCCACAGCGCGGCGCTCGTGACGTCTGCCCCGCCCTGAAGGGCAAACGCCCTCTGGTGAACATAGGAGGCGTACGCAGCCACCGACGCCACGACCAAGGCACAACCGCGCCGCACCCAGGTCTCAAGGTCAGTCGCGCGAGAACCGTCCTTGCGGGGCTCCTCGGCGGCCCTCACCGAGGCTCACCGCCCTTGCGGCGACCAGCCCGCGGGACCTGGACCGTAGCCGAAACTACGAGCTCACGGGCCCTGCGGGCTGGTCCTCTATTTTCGTCGAGCCCCCTGTCGGATTCGAACCGACGACCTACGCATTACAAGTGCGTCGCTCTGGGCCGGACTGAGCTAAGGAGGCATCGCGCACTTCAACGCCGTACGCGAAGGCGGCTCCACTGTACACAGAGCCCGTTTCCCCAAGCCACGAAGTTCCCCGCTCCATGCGATCCAAGAACGGTGCGTAACCATCCGCAGTGGGTCTGCAACGAGGGACTGACTCTGCGGTCCAGGTCCAGGTCCAGGGCCAGGGCCTGGACCTGGACCTGGGAGCAGCATCGGGTCGACCCGACGGTGTTCGGCCTGCCAGGCCAAGGGGCCGAGGATGGACGCCTCGGTTCCGGGAGTGGATCTGCACGGAGTGCGGTGTGGTCCATGACCGTGATGTGAATGCCGCCGTGAATCTCCGCGATGAGGGGATGCGGTTGTACTGGCTGGCGGCAGCCTTGACTGCCTCCAGGGAAAAAGGCGCCGACGGTGATCAAGGCGTCGGAGCTGGAGAAGTGTTTGGCCGCGTAGGAGCGGCTGGTGCAGTACGGACCGACGGGCCGTCGGCCGGAATGCCTGTGGAGTCCGTGTGAGACCGGGCGTGCGCAGCTCACCAGGGCTGTGTGCGGTCGGCAGTGGACGATGAAGCAGGAAGCGTCGAGTAGGGCCAAAAGATCGCTGCTCTGCCCTTGCCCAAAGCATGGCCAAAAGGCGGTGGCTCTGGCCTTGAACGAGGCATGGCCAAAAGGGCCGTGCTCTGCCCCTCGAAAATTTCCGCGAAGTTCACGGCCCCCCGACTACTGACAGACCAGGCAACCGCCAGGTACCGTCCTGACCCAGTCCGCCCTGCGTGGACTACACCACAACACCACAACGGAATCACCCGTAGTGGCACCACCTTCCACAACGGATCGTCCGGCACGTTCCTGCCGGTAGAAGGGGGCCCATCACCATGGCCACTGTCTCGTTCGAAAAGGCGACCCGGATCTACCCGGGCACCGAGAAGCCCGCTGTCGATGGTCTGGACATCGAGGTCGGGGACGGCGAGTTCCTCGTTCTCGTCGGTCCGTCCGGCTGCGGCAAGTCCACCTCGCTCCGGATGCTCGCGGGGCTCGAGGACGTGAACTCCGGCGTCATCCGCATCGGTGACCGCGACGTCACGCATCTGCCGCCGAAGGACCGGGACATCGCCATGGTGTTCCAGAACTACGCGCTGTACCCGCACATGACGGTCGCCGACAACATGGGCTTCGCGCTCAAGATCGCGGGCGTCAACAAGGCCGAGATCCGCCAGAAGGTGGAGGACGCGGCGAAGATCCTGGACCTCACCGACTACCTGGCCCGTAAGCCGAAGGCGCTCTCCGGTGGTCAGCGGCAGCGTGTCGCGATGGGCCGTGCCATCGTGCGTGAGCCGCAGGTGTTCCTCATGGACGAGCCGCTGTCGAACCTCGACGCCAAGCTGCGCGTGTCCACCCGTACGCAGATCGCGAGCCTCCAGCGCCGCCTCGGCATCACCACCGTGTACGTCACCCACGACCAGGTCGAGGCCATGACGATGGGTGACCGGGTGGCGGTGCTGAAGGACGGTCTGCTCCAGCAGGTCGACTCGCCGCGCAACATGTACGACCGGCCGGCGAACCTGTTCGTCGCCGGGTTCATCGGCTCGCCGGCCATGAACCTCGTCGAGGTCCCGATCACGGACGGCGGCGTGAAGTTCGGCAACAGCGTGGTGCCGGTCAACCGGGAGGCCCTGTCGGCCGCTTCGGACCGCGGCGACCGCACCGTCACGGTCGGCGTCCGCCCGGAGCACTTCGACATCGTCGAGCAGAACGGTGGCGCCGCGAAGGCCCTGACCAAGGAGACCGAGGACGCCCCGGCGGGCCTCGCCGTCTCGGTGAACGTCGTCGAGGAACTGGGCGCCGACGGTTACGTCTACGGCAGCGCCCAGGTCGGCGACGAGCTCAAGGACCTGGTCGTCCGCGTCAGCGGCCGCGCGGTCCCGGAGAAGGGCGCCACGCTGCATGTTGTGCCGCGGCCGGGCGAGACCCACGTGTTCTCGACGTCCACGGGTGAGCGTCTCTCCGACTGAGGCGCGCGCTGAAGGCGCCCGTACCGGGTGAATTCGCCCACGTTGACGGAAGGGGCCCCGCAGCTTGCTGCGGGGCCCCTTTGTCGTCGTTTCGTTGTCGACAAATACCCCGGCAGACCGGTCATTTCGACCCCTGTACGTCAACCTCGCACCTGAATTTGAGCACCGGCCGTCGCTCGAACTGATTACCAAATGTCGCCAAATCATTACCCCGCGCTACCCTCACTCGCGTGAAGCACTCCACTAACCCCTCGACACGACGCGGCCGTCGCCCCGCCGACCGCCCGACGCGGCACGGCCGCGGTCCGGCCCACCGGATCGGCCGTACTCTCGCCCTCGTTCTGCCCGTCGTCCTGGTGCTCTCCGGGACTCTCGCGGTCGCCACGGTCCCCTGGTCGAGGAGCGACTCCTCGGCCTCGGTGCTTGCCGCCTCCGCCGAGAACGCGGCCTCGCGGCCTGCGTCCAGCACCCCGCAGGACGTGCTGCGCGACAAGCTCCTGCTCGAGCTCCAGGAGAAGGACGCGGGGGTGGCGCTCACGCACCTCCAGGAGGCGGTGAACGGCCGCCCGTCGCTCGCCAGGCACTGCGCCTCCATCGCCCGCGCGCTGGGCCGTGCCGCCGTCGCCAAGTACGGCCCGTCCCGCGCCCAGTCGTTCTCCCGCCCCGTCTGCGACACGTCCTTCGCCACGGGCGTCGCCGACGGGCACGGCTGACGGGCGGCAGGCTGACGGGCCGGGTGACGCGGCCCGACACCGGCACAAGCCCCGGGCGGGGCGCGTCGTACAGTGCGGTTCATGAAGCATCCGAACGCCGCGTCGCGCCCCGTTCAAGCCGTTGTCCTGGCCGGTGGCCAGGGCTCCCGGCTGCGTCCCTACACCGACGACCGGCCCAAGCCGATGGTCGAGATCCCCGGCACCGGGACCCCGATCATCGGCCATCAGCTGACCTGGCTCGCCGAGGAGGGCGTTACGGACGTGGTCGTCTCGTGCGGCCATCTCGCCGAGGTCCTCCAGCAGTGGCTGGAGTCGGCCGAACTCCCCGTCCGCGTCACCACGGTGGTCGAGAAGGAACCCTTGGGCCGCGGCGGCGGCCTCAAGTTCGCCGCCCAGCATCTGCCCCACCCCGATCAGCCCTGGTACGCGACGAACGGTGACATCTGGACCCGTTTCTCGCTGCGCGACATGGCGGACTTCCACACCGAGCGCGACGCGGTGGCAACCCTCGCGCTGGCCCGCCCCCGCATCCCGTGGGGTGCCGTCGAGACCGACAACTTCGGTCACATCACGGACTTCATCGAGTCCCCGCCGACGTCGTACGAGATCAACGCGGGCGTGTATGTCTTCTCCCCCGAGTTCACCGACATGCTGCCCGACCTCGGCGACCACGAGCGCACCACGTTCCCGCGCCTGGCCCGCGAGCGCCGCCTGTTCGGCTGCCCGATCCCGCAGGGCGCGTACTGGCGCGCCATCGACACCGCGAAGGACCTCGCAGAGGCGGCGAAGGAGCTGGCGGCACTGGGGCGTTGAGCCTCGCGGCTGTACGTACGTCACTGGGGCCCCGCACTCGTGAAAGTGCGGGGCCCCGACTGCGTACCGGCGAAAGGCCGTTACCCGAACCGCTAGCCGAGCAGACCGCCCACGAGGCTGCCCTCGTCCGAGCCTCCGCCGCCGCCACCACCGGAACCGCCGGCACCACCACCCGAGGCGCCGCCCGAGTCGCTGCCGCCGCCGGTGCCTCCGGGGGAGCCCGTCCCGCCCGTGGCGGTGCCGCCCGAGGAGGACGGGCCCGCGCTGGTGCTGGGCGCCTCGGCGGGGGGTGCCGTCTGCTGGGCGGGCGGGACCTGGCCCGTGCCCTGGGTTTCGCTGGGCCGGCCGGCGCCCGCGGTGGCGGACTCGCGGGAGGCGCCCGGGGTGTTTGTGGCGTCCTTCTCGGAGGGGCTGGCCGAAGTCGCGCCCTGGGTGGGCGAGTTGGCGGCCGAGGGGCTCTCCGAGCGGCGGTCGTCGCCGGACTCCTCGGGGAGTGGGGAGCCGGGGAGTTCGTTGCGCGGTGCCTCGCCGGGGCCGGGGACGACCACGCGGTCGGCGTCGCGGACGGCACCGCCGAGCATGGAGCCGACGAGCAGGGTGAGCCCGACGACGAGGGTGCTGATGAGGGCGCCGCGGCGCAGGACGTAGCGGCGCAGGTCCCAGATGTCGGCGCGCGGTCCGAGCCGGCGCCAGGCGCCGCCCGCGAGGCGGCCGTCGACGGAGTAGACGGGGGCGCCCGTGATGATCAGCGGGGTCCAGGCGGCGAGGTAGATGATGTCGGTCGCGTCGTAGGCGGGGTCGCTCTTCCAGCTGATGGTGATCAGGAGCGCGGCCGACAGCAGCGCGCCGACGACGGCGGCGGCCCGCTGCCACAGGCCGAGGACGGTGAGGACGCCGACGATGACCTGGAAGAAGGCGATGAGGAGTCCGGAGCCGACGGGGTGTTCGAGGGCGAACTGCCGTAGCGGCTCGGCGGCTTCCCAGGGCTGGAGGGTGCCCAGCCACTTGACCATGGAGCCGCGCTTGCCGCCGTCGAAGAAGTGCGGGTCGCAGAGCTTGCCCATGCCGGCGTAGATCGAGATGAAGCCGAGGATGAGGCGCAGCGGGAGCAGGACGACGCCGAGGTTCATCCGGCGGCCGGGGTAGTACGCGTGTCGTACCGGGTCGGCGTGGCGCCCGCGCGGGGCGTACTCGTCGGTCTCGTAGTCGTACGCGTCGACCTCGAACTCGCCCTCCTCGTACGGGTGTTGGCCGTACTCCTCGTCCGCGCTGCCCGAGGTGCGCATCTGGGGAAGGATGGGGGTCTGGCGGGTCTGGGGGATACGGGGGCCGCCGATGGTGGGGGTCGCGACGGTGGCGTCGGGGTCGGTGTCGTATCCGCCGTAGCCGCCGTATCCGGAGCCGCTGTAGCCGCTGTCGTCGAGGCGCGGGATGACCTGGGTCGCCCCGGCCTCGCCCGTCGGATCCTCGGCGCCGTGGTGCACGGTGGTGCTCCGCGCGGCCTGCAGCAGGCGCGTGGCGCCGGTGTCGTCGGGTGCGGACCTCCCGCTCCAGACGACAGGGGCGCGGCGGCGGGCGCCGGCGACGGGCGGCCTGCGCGAGGGGTCGGCGGAGCTCAAGTGGCTTGCGACGCGCGGGGACTGCGTACGGGAGCCGGTGCCCAGCTGCACGCGGAAGCTCGCATGATTGACGATGACCTGCGCCGGATCGCTCGGCACCTTCACCATGCTCAGCGCGGGAGCGTCGTCGAAGCCCGACGTGCGGTCCCCCGTGGGTGTGCGGGGTGTTCTGGTGTCCACACTCATCTAACCGAGTGACGTGTCGTTAGGACACTGCCTTGACCGTCCCGATCTGTCCGGACTCCGTCAAGATCACCCCGCCCACCGTCAGGCCCGGCGCCGAGCCGCCTCGTACAGCACGACGCCCGCCGCCACACCCGCGTTCAGCGACTCGGCGCCGCCCGGCATCGGGATCCGTACGCGGAAGTCGCAGGTCTCGCCGACCAGCCGTGACAGGCCCTTGCCCTCGCTGCCGACGACGATGACGACGGGTCCTTCGAGCGCCTCCAGCTCACCGATCTCGCCGTCGCCGTCGGCGGCCAGGCCGACGACGATGATGCCCGCCTTCTTGTACGCCTCCAGGGTGCGCGTCAGGTTGGTGGCGCGGGCGACGGGCGTACGGGCGGCGGTACCGGCGGAGGTCTTCCAGGCGCCGGCGGTCATGCCGGCGGCGCGGCGCTCGGGGACGACGACGCCGTGGCCGCCGAAGGCGGAGACGGAGCGGACGACGGCGCCGAGGTTGCGCGGGTCGGTCACGCCGTCGAGTGCGACGATCAGCGGGTCCTCGCCCGCGTCGTACGCGGCGGCGGCGAGGTCCTCGGGGTGCGCGTACTCGTACGGCGGGATCTGCAGGACGAGGCCCTGGTGGTTGAGGCCGTTGGTCATGCGGTCGAGTTCGGGGCGGGGGGCCTCCATGAGGTGGATGCCGCCGCGCTCGCCGACGAGCTGGAGCGCCTCGCGCACCCGCTCGTCGTTGTCGATGAACTGCTGGACGTACAGCGTGTTCGCGGGCACGCCCTCGCGCAGCGCCTCGACTACGGGGTTGCGGCCGACGACGAGTTCGGAGGTGGACTTGCCGCCGCGGCCCTTGGGGGCGGGGCGGCGGGCGGTCTGCTTCGCCTTGGCGGTGGCGACGCGGTTCTTCTTGTGCCCCTTGCGCATCTCGGCGGGCGGGGTGGGGCCCTTGCCTTCCAGGCCCCGGCGTCGCTGGCCGCCACTGCCGACCTGCGCGCCCTTCTTGCCGGACATGCGGCGGTTGTTTGCGGCCATGACCTACCTGTCTGTGTGAAAGCGTGCGTGTGTACGTCTCTGAATGCGTTGTGCGTCTATGAAGTGTGCCGCCCGGAAGGCCGGACGGCACAATCGATCAAGGAAGCCGCCGAAGGGATCAGCGCGGGCCGAGTGTCCAGCGGGGTCCCTGGGGACCGTCCTCGATGACGAGGCCGGACTGGTTGAGCTGGTCGCGGATGGCGTCTGCGGTGGTCCAGTCCTTGCGGGCGCGGGCCGCCTGGCGCTGGTCGAGGACCATGCGTACGAGGCTGTCGACGACCCCGTGCAGATCCTGGCTCTGGTCGCTCTCCCCGGCCCACTGCGCGTCGAGCGGATCGAGGCCGAGGACGCCGAGCATGGCGCGCACCTCGGCGAGCCGGGCGACGGCCGCGTCCTTGTCATCGGCGGCCAGCGCGCTGTTGCCCTGCCGGACCGTGGTGTGCACGACGGCGAGGGCCTGTGGCACTCCCAGGTCGTCGTCCATGGCCTCGGCGAAGGCGGGCGGCACGTCGGCCGCGGGCTCGACCGGCTTCCCCGCCAGCTCCACGACCCGCTGGATGAAGCCCTCGATGCGCGCGAACGCCGACTCGGCGTCGCGCAGGGCCTCTTCGCTGTACTCGATGGTGGAGCGGTAGTGCGGGGTGCCCAGGTAGTAGCGCAGCACGATGGGCCGCCAGTGCTTGACCATCTCGCCGACCAGCACGGAGTTGCCGAGCGACTTGGACATCTTCTCGCCGCTCATGGTGACCCACGCGTTGTGCACCCAGTACTTGGCGAACTCGTCGCCGTAGGCCTTGGCCTGGGCGATCTCGTTCTCGTGGTGCGGGAAGACCAGGTCCAGGCCACCGCCGTGGATGTCGAAGGCCGAGCCCAGGTACCTGTGAGCCATCGCCGAGCACTCCAGGTGCCAGCCGGGGCGGCCGCGGCCCCACGGCGTCTCCCAGTCCGGCTCGCCGGGCTTGGAGGCCTTCCACATGGCGAAGTCGCGCGGATCCCGCTTGCCGGTGATGCCCTCTTCGGCGGGCTGTCGCATCTCGTCCAGGTCCTGCTTGGACAGCTCCAGATACGAGGGCCACGACCGCACGTCGAAGTAGACGCTTCCGTCGGCCTCGTAGGCGTGCCCGCGCTCGATGAGCGTGCGCATCATCTCGACCATCTCGGTCACGTGGCCGGTGGCACGCGGCTCGTACGTCGGCGGCAGGCAACCGAGGGTGATGTAGGCGTCGCCGAACGCCCGCTCGTTCTCGTAGCCGATGGACCACCAGGGGCGGTTCTGCTCGGCCGCCTTCCAGATGATCTTGTCGTCGATGTCGGTGACGTTCCGGATGAACGTGACGTCGTAACCACGGAATTCGAACCAGCGGCGCATGATGTCGAAGTTCAGCCCCGACCTGATGTGCCCGATGTGCGGGGCGGCCTGCACGGTGGCACCACACAGGTAGATCGAGACACAGCCCGCTGAGAGCGGGACGAAGTCACGGATCTGCCGGGCGCTGGTGTCGTACAGGCGAATAGTCACGGGTCCAAGGGTAGTGGGTGTCCATCCGGGGGTTTGTGCGGATGCCTTTGGCGGTTGGGCGGCTTGGGTTCGTGGTTTGGTGCGGGCACGTAGTGGCTGATGAGCATGATGGCTGACGGCTCCGGGAGCGCCCCTTTAGGGGCGCGGGGAACTGCGCGACAAGCCACGACGCACCCGCAGCCGCGACACGAGGTGTCACCCCCACCCCCTGGCGCAGCCCCCGGTTTCGGGAAGGGGCGCGGCTGGGGAAAGGACGACGCCAAGCTCAGCCCACGCGAACGACCAGCGCCGTGGCAACCGCCAGCAACCCCTCGTCCCGCCCCGGGAACCCAAGACCATCCGTCGTGGCGCCCGAGACCGAAACGGGCGCCCCCACCGCATCAGAGAGCAACTTCTGCGCCTCACCGCGGCGTTTGCCGATCTTGGGCCGAGGCCCGACGACCTGAACGGCAACGTTGCCGATGTGAAAGCCGGCGTCGCGGACGATACGCGCCGCCTCGGTGAGCAGCGTGATCCCGGACGCCCCGGACCACTCGGGCCGCCCCGTACCGAAATGAGCCCCGAGGTCACCGAGTCCGGCGGCAGAGAAGAGCGCATTGCAGGCGGCATGCGCGACGACGTCCGCGTCGGAGTGCCCAGCCAGCCCCGGCCCCTCCCCCTCCCACTTCAGCCCGGCACACCACAGCTCCCGCCCCTCCTCGAAGGCGTGCACGTCGGTACCGATCCCGACCTGCGGCAACAAGAAGGGCGGGGACGTCTCAGAAGCCATCGTTCGCCCTCCGCCGCGCGAGTACCGCCTCGGCCAGCACGAGATCGAGCGGCCGGGTGACCTTGAACGCCTCCTCGTGCCCCGGCACGACCACGACGGGCTTGCCCAGCTGCTCGACCATGCTCGCGTCGTCGGTGACTCCGTCCGTGACGGTCTCGTGGGCGTGCAGCAGGGTGTCCCGGTCAAAGCCCTGCGGAGTCTGTACGGCCCGTAGCCGCGCCCGCTCGGGAGTGGCGACGACCGGCTCGGGCGAGCCGTCGGGACGCGGCTCGACTTCCTTGACGGTGTCCGCAAGAGGCAGCGCCGGCACGACGGCGGGGGCTCCGTCCCGTACCGCCTCGATGACCGCGTCGACGGTGTCGACGGGCACCAGCGGCCGGGCAGCGTCGTGCACGAGCACGATGTCGATGCCGGGCGGCAGCACATCGAGGCCGAGCTTCACGGACTCCTGCCGGGTGTCACCGCCGGGCACGACGAGGAAGTCGGTGCGCTCGGGCAGCGAATGCGTGTCCAGGAGCGACTTCACCTCGGCGGCACCGTCGGGCGGCGCCACGACGACGACCAGCGAGACGGCGCGCGACGCGGCCATCGCGCGTACCGCATGAATGAGCATGGGAGTGCCGTTCAGCGCGCGCAGCGCTTTGGGGGCGCCCGGCCCGAGGCGCACGCCTCGGCCCGCGGCCGGAATCACGGCCGCCGTACCGGCCCCGGGACGGCGGGAATCGTCAGACATCGGTTCCTGTCGGGTTTGTGTCCGTATGGGTGTATACGACCAGGCCCTGTCGCGGCTCTTGTCATCAATCCGGCGTCCACCGGACGTCAATCCAGTGCCCGCCGGACGCCGTTCGGCGCGTCCGGTTTGACCCGCCGGTTGACGTCGGTTTGACGACCGGGCCCGTGTGGGTATGGCCTCAGCGTGCCGGGCGCGACGCCTTGACCGGGGACCCTTCCGTGACATCTGGTCGAGCCAGCTGCCCGGGCCCGGCACGCCAAGTATCGGTGGCCGGAAATTCATTACCCAGCCGCTGACGTACGGTCGTACGGTGTTCTGAGTACGAGCATGCCGCAGCGCCCGGCGACAGAACTTACGTCATCGGGCACCGCGGCATTTCAATTGCGTACGCCGGACCGCTCGTTTCGCCTCTGGTCGGGAAGCGATCAGAGAGTGACGTGCGTCAGGACGCGAGGACCTCGTCGAGCAGGGCCTCGGCCTTGTCCTCGTTCGTGTTCTCCGCGAGGGCGAGCTCGCTCACCAGGATCTGCCGAGCCTTGGCGAGCATGCGCTTCTCGCCGGCGGAGAGTCCACGCTCGCGCTCACGACGCCACAGGTCACGGACGACTTCCGCGACCTTGATGACATCACCGGAGGCGAGCTTCTCGAGATTTGCCTTGTAACGACGCGACCAGTTCGTGGGCTCCTCGGCATACGGCGCGCGCAGCACTTCGAAGACCCGGTCCAGCCCGTCCTGACCGACCACATCACGCACGCCGACGAACTCCGCATTGTCCGCTGGCACACGCACCGTCAGGTCGCCCTGGGCGACCTTCAGCACCAAGTAGGTCTTGTCCACGCCTTTGATCTGGCGAGTTTCGATGGCCTCGATCAGCGCGGCCCCGTGATGGGGATAGACCACGGTGTCGCCAACCTTGAACGTCATGTGACAGGTACCCCTTCCGTGGCTATCCAGAGTAACACGAGAACCGCATCTTCTGAATGGCGTTTTCGCAGGTCAGGGCACATCTCGGGGCTTGACAACAACGACAGGAACGTGCTTCGAGGGGGCAGGACGAGGGGGTATTCGCAGGTCGGAGCGGTTCCTCGAGGGAGGCGAAACCCGCCCGTTACAAGCTTTCGAAGGCCTACTCGCGTGGCCGAACGTCCAGATTTGTCGGGTTCCGGTGACGGGGCTTGCGCTACTCCGTTCGGTGACCGGGGGCGGGTACGAGACGAATCCGGAATTGATCACGCCAGACCGAAGATCAATTCTCTTGCGCACTCCCGATCGCATTCCTTATGGGAAATGTTGTCAACGTGGCTTGGGTTACGAGGACGTGCTCTTGTGCTCTTTGTGTGCAGAGTCATGCAAAGTCATGTCGAGTGACTTGAGGAGCGCCCTCCTCGGCGCGATGGGCGCAGCGACGCCAGAACCGTAGGTGGGGGTCCCCCCGGTTCGAGCGAAGTCGAGAACTGGGGGAGGGTCGGGTGCGGGGGCTCGGTGGAGGATCGGTAACCTGAGCCGCCGACAGACCTTAGGGCGGCTTTACACGTACGCCGCCCTGCTCCGCCCACGTTCAAGGAGTTGCCGCCGCCGTGAGCAGCAGCCTTCGACGCGGCGCCCTCGCCGCCGCCGCCATCGCGTTCTCGATCGCCTCGCTCGCCGCGTGCGGCGCCGGAAGCAACGCCCAGTCGCTGGAGATCAAGCCGGACAACGCGGCGACCAGCGTCGGCGACATCCAGATCCAGAACGCCGTGGTGATCACCCAGCCCGACCCTGAGTCGACGGGCCCGGCCGCGATCTCCGCGACCCTGTTCAACAACGGCAACAGCGACGAGACGCTGGAGTCGATCCGCGTCGCGGGCATCGAGGACCCCGTCACGCTCAAGCCCGCCGAGGGTTCCGGCCCGATCACGGTCCCGGCCGACGGCTCGGTGATCCTCGGTGGCAAGAACAACGCCTCCGCCGTGCTGAACAGCAGCCGCGAGGCCCTGGAGGACGGTGACGCGCAGCAGGTCACCTTCACCTTCAGCGAGACGGGCCAGGTGAAGCTGCGGGCGTTCGTCGTCCCGGCCGAGGGCTACTACGCCGAGTGGGGCCCGTCCGAGACTCCCCAGGCGCCCGGTTCCGAGGGCTCCGGGAGCCCGAGTCCCACCCGGTCTCCGGCCTCTCCGTCGCAGTCGCCCTCGGGAACGCCGACCGAGCCGGGTTCCGGTGAGGCCGGCGCCGACGGGGCCGGGCAGGGCGCCTCGGACGCGGCCTCGCAGAGCGCGTCGCCCACGGCTCCCGAGGCCGGCGAGGACGCGGTCGCGGAGGACTGAGCGGCGTACGGCTGCGGAATTCTCGTACGTACGAAGGGCGGGACCCCAGGAGGGGTCCCGCCCTTCGTCGTGAGTGCGCGAGAGGTTCGGTTTACGGCTCGAACTTGTACCCGAGGCCTCTGACCGTCACCAGGTACCGGGGCGCGCCAGGGTCCGGCTCGATCTTGGCGCGGAGTCGCTTGACGTGGACGTCGAGGGTTTTGGTGTCGCCCACGTAGTCGGCGCCCCAGACGCGGTCGATGAGCTGCATACGGGTCAGGACGCGGCCCGCGTTGCGCAGCAGCATCTCCAGGAGGTCGAACTCCTTGAGGGGGAGGTCGACCTTGGAGCCGGAGACGGTGACCACGTGGCGGTCGACGTCCATGCGGACCGGGCCGGCCTCCAGTGCGGCGGGGGTGACCTCCTCGGGCTCCCCGCGGCGGCGCAGTACGGCGCGGATGCGGGCGACCAGTTCGCGCGAGGAGAAGGGCTTGGTCACATAGTCGTCGGCTCCTATTTCCAGGCCGACGACCTTGTCGATCTCGCTGTCCTTGGCGGTGACCATGATCACCGGGACGTTCGAGCGGCTGCGCAGCTGGCGGCACACCTCGGTGCCGGGCAGTCCGGGCAGCATCAGATCGAGCAGGACGAGGTCGGCGCCGTTGCGCTCGAACTCGTCGAGGCCGTCGGGCCCGGTGGTCGCGATGGCGACCTCGAAGCCCTCCTTGCGGAGCATGTAGGACAGAGCGTCGCTGAAGGACTCCTCGTCCTCGACGACGAGCACTCGGGTCACGGAAGGACCTCCGGGGCAGAAAGCGGTTCGTACGGGGATGTTGTGGGGGTTGTGACGGTGGTCGTTCCGTCGGGCGGCCCGGCGTCGACGTCGTCGGCGAGTCCGGACGTGTGGTCGGTCGCGCGGTCGCGGGCCACGCCCGCCTCCGGCAGCCGGAGGGTGAAGGTGGAGCCCTGGCCCTCGGAGCTCCACACCGTGACCTCCCCGCCGTGCGAGGCGGCCACGTGCTTGACGATCGCCAGGCCCAGCCCCGTGCCCCCGGTGTGGCGGGAGCGGGCCGGGTCGACGCGGTAGAAGCGCTCGAAGATGCGCTCCCGGTCCTTCTCGGAGATGCCGATGCCCTGGTCGGTGACGGCGACCTCGATGAGGTCTCCGCCGGGCGCGGGGACCCGGCGCGCGGCGATTCCCACGCGCGTACGGGCGGGCGAGTAGTTCACGGCGTTCTCGACGAGGTTGCCGAGGGCGGCGGCCAGCTGGCCGCGGTTGCCCCAGATCTGCAGGTCGGCGGTTCCGTCCGCCCGTCGCCTGCCACCATCCTCGTCCGAGGCCCCTATGGGCCCGCCCCCCACATTGGCGGCCATGGTGATCTGCTTGGTGCCGGCCTGGTGGCGGCAGCGGTCGATGGCCTCGGCGACGAGTTCGTCCACGCGTACGGGCTCGGCGTCCTCGAGGGGGTCGTCGTTCTGGACCCGGGAGAGGTCGATGAGTTCCTGGACGAGGTTGGTGAGGCGGGTGGCCTCTATCTGCATGCGTCCGGCGAAGCGTTCCACGGCCTCCGGGTCGTCGGAGGCGCCCATGACCGCCTCGGAGAGGAGGCTGAGCGCGCCGACGGGGGTCTTGAGTTCGTGGCTGACGTTGGCGACGAAGTCGCGTCGTACGGCCTCGATGCGGCGGGCCTCGGTGAGGTCCTCGACCAGGAGGAGTACGAGGCGGGAGCCCAGCGGTGCGACGCGGGCGGACACGGCGAGGGCTTCCCCGCGGCCGGTGCCGCGGCGTGGCAGGTCCAGCTCGACCTGCCGTATCTCGCCGTCGCGCCGGGTGTCGCGGGCCATCTGCAGCATGGGCTCGACGGCGAGCTTCCCGCCGCGTACGAGACCGAGGGCGTATGCGGCGGAGCTGGCCTTGACCACGGCGTCGGCCTCGTCGAGTACGACGGCGGAGGAGCGGAGCACGGACAGGACCGTGTCGACTCCCGGCGGAAGCACCGGGTCCGTGTGCAGCGAGGTGCGCGTCGGCCGCTTCTGCTCCCGCTCGCTCCAGCGGAACGCCAGCATGGCGATGACGCCGGTGAGTACACCGGCGATCGCTGCCGCTGCGGCGACCGCCGCGTTCACGTCCATGGCTCCAGGTTAGGCATGACGTACGACCCCCTTACAGCGTCCAGAGTGTCAGCTCGAACACTCGTCGCCCAGAGTTCACCGTGGGGACCGTGCCGGTTCACTTGTCCCGAGCGGCTTCGGAGGAAGGCATACCGACAGGGAGGGGTCATGTCGCTCACAGTTCACCTGGGTGATAGGGATGGTTCATTTGAGGTGGCGGAAACGGACGCGTTCAGGCCGGACCGTGGGAGCGTGGGGTACGCGAGCCCCTCGGAATCCCGCAGGGGACTCGTGCATGGGGAACCGTGTACGGGGATCCGTGTACGGGAGCCGGAAGCAGACGTAAGAGAGGGACATCCTGATGCGCGACGCGTACCACGAGGAACTTGACTCGATCGGCGAGGGCCTGGTCGAGATGGCCCGGCTCGTCGGGTCGGCGATCGGGCGCGCCACGACGGCGATCCTCGACTCCGATCTGAAGCTGGCGGAGACCGTGATCGCGGGCGACCAGAAGGTCGACGATCTCCAGCACGAGCTCGAGGCGCGGGCGATAGCCCTGCTGGCACGGCAGCAGCCGGTGGCGACGGACCTGCGGATCGTGGTCACGTCGCTGCGGATGAGCGCGGACCTCGAGCGCTCGGGCGACCTCGCCCAGCATGTCGCGAAGCTCGCCCGCCTCCGCTTCCCGGAGCGCGCGGTCCCGCACGACCTGCACGCCACGATCCTGGAGATGGGCCAGCTCGCGCAGCGCCTGATGGCGAAGGCGGCGGAGGTCATCGTCACGAAGGACGTCGACCTCGCGCTCCAGCTGGAGCAGGACGACGACGCGATGGACACGTTGCACCGCGCCCTCTTCCAGCACCTCATGGACGACCGCTGGAAGCACGGCATCGAGACGGCCGTCGACGTCACGCTGCTGGGCCGCTACTACGAGCGCTTCGCGGACCATGCGGTGTCGGTGGCGAACCGGGTGGTGTACCTGGTGACGGGGGAGCACGCGGACGAGATTCAGCCTGTGACGGGTGTCGAGGGGGCGTAGGCGCTCCGCTGCGGGGCGTACGGGCCGGGTTGCGAGGGCGTGCGGGTCTGTTGCACGGGCGTACGGGTTTCGTGGTCGTTGCCTGGGAGCCTCCGTGCGCCGTTGCCGCGCCGGACGGTGGGGGCCTGCAATGGGCGTAGGCACAAGCCTTCGAGGAGGGACCATGGCCGAATCCCCCACCACCCCCGACCCCACCCGGGATCGCGAGACCGAGCAGCCCGCCGAGATCATCAGCCTCCCGCTCGTCGCCGCCTGCGGCTGCGGGGCGGGCTGCAAGTGCGGCTGCCAGTCGGGCAGTCCTTGCCAGTGCGGTTGAGTTCGCAGGGCTTGTACGGCTTGTACGGCTTGTACGGCTTATAGGGCTTGTGCGACGGCTCGGAGCCCGCGTCGTCGCACAGCCCGGTCGCACGAGCTGCCGTGAGCGGTCGCCCGCGCGGCCATACGGGCGCAGCATGGAGGAGAGGGAGCCGGCGAACTCGTAAGCGCAAGGTGATGCGGGGCCATGGCTCACTTCATGGACGTCCACCGCGGAATGCAGGGCATCACGGCCGAACAACTGAGGCAGGCCCACCAGGCGGACCTCGCCATAGAGCGGGAAGAGAACGTGCACTTCGAGAAGGCCTGGGCAGACCCCCAGTCCGGCACGGTCTACTGCCTCTCCGAGGCCCCCACTGCCGAAGCCGTCCGACGCATCCACGAACGCACCGGCCACAAGGCCGACGAGATCCATCCGGTGCCGCTGGAGGTTTGAGGGGGGAGAACGGCCCTCTCGGGGTGCAGCTACCTGCACCCTCGATCCGGCAGAGCACTCCATGGTTCCGGCAAGCGGGCGACGGCATGGTTGAACCCGTCGAATCCAAGAGGTTCACAGCTCCCGAGCCGGAAGGAACTCCCATGAACTCGCTGCTGTCCACAAAGACAAGCACCACCAAGGACGCCCTGCCCGAGCCCTCCGCCGAGAGCGACCTCGCCCCACTGCTCACCGCCTGGGAACTGGCCCACTCCACGGCCACCGACCCCGACTGGCGCCACCTCCTGGACGAACTCGCCCACCCCGACACCACCCAGGCGTTCCACCGCCTGGCCGCCGCCGCGGCTTGAACTCGTACGTCCGGCGGGGCACCGCCCAGGCCCTCCGCCACCGCCCCTTCTTCGAGAGTCCAGCAAGTTACTAACATTGATGTTAGTAACAACGCTGTTAGTATCTCTCGTATCTCCTTGAGTGTGGCGACGTGTGGAGGACAACACCGTGGGCGACTTCGTGGGCAGGACGCGCGAACTCGATACGCTCGACCGCGAGTTGGGCAAGGTGGCAGCGGGGCTCGACAGGGAACGGCCCGGGCGGTGCGTGATGCTCCGGGGGCGGCGCCGCGTAGGGAAGTCACGGCTGGTCGAGCGATTCGCCGAGCGGTCAGGCGCGCCTTTTCTCTTCTACGCCGCCACCGGAGCGGCGCCGAGGGCTGATCTCGAGCGTCTCAGTCAGGACGCACAGTCATCGAACCTTCCGCTGGCCGGTCTGTTGGCCTCGGCCCGCCCGGAAAGCTGGGATGCAGCCTTCGACGTGCTGGCGGCGGCTCTGCCGAAGGACCGGGCAAGCGTGGTGGTCATGGACGAAGTGCCCTACTTGATGGATGCGGAGGGTGCGTTCGAGGGCACGTTGCAGCGGGCCTGGGACAGGGCGCTGGAGACCAAGCCGGTTCTGCTGATCCTCATCGGCTCGGACCTGTCGATGATGGAGGCGCTGAACAGCTATGGCCGTCCGTTCCACCAGCGCGGACGGGAGATGGTGCTCGGTCCTCTCAATCCTGCCGAGGTGGGCGGAATGCTGGGCCTCGATGCAGCCTCGGCATTCGACGCGGCACTGATCACCGGTGGACTGCCCTTGATCTGCGCGGAGTGGGAGCACGGCGCCGGGACGGAGGACTTCCTGGCGGCGGCCCTCAGCGATCCGGTATCGGCCCTGCTGGTCTCGGCGGAGCGGTCACTTGCCGCGGAGTTCCCGCAGCAGTTGCAGGCGCGCGCGGTACTGTCCGCGATCGGCAGCGGGGAGCGGACCTTCACCAACATCGCCCGCGCGGCCGGCGGCCTCGGAGCAACCCCCCTCCAGCGCTCACTGGGGATACTCACGGACAAGAGGGTGATCGCGGCCGAACTCCCGGTGTCCACACGCCCCTCGAAGGACCGCCGCTACCGGGTCGCGGATCCCTACCTCCGCTTCTGGCTGAGGTTCCTGGGCCCGGCGATGGAGGAGATCGAACGAGGCAGGGGCGACCTGACGCTGGGCCGTATCCGCGAGAACTGGACCAGCTGGCGCGGCCGGGCCGTCGAACCCCTCGTACGTGAGGCCTTGGCGCGCCTGCTGCCGGATGCGAAGCTGCCCGCAGCCCCCGCAATCGGCGCCTATTGGACCCGCACCAACGACGTGGAGATCGACATCGTGGGGGCCGACCGCGGGCCCATTGCCAAGGAGTTGCTCTTCGTCGGCTCGGTGAAGTGGCTGGAGAATTCCCCTTTCGACCGCCACGATCTCGCCGCGCTGCACCACCACCGCGCGGCACTCACGCCCGACCCCGTGCCCGTGGTCGCGGTATCGCGCAGCGGGACCGACTGCACGGGGCTCGATGCCGCATACGGGCCGGCGGATCTTCTCGCCGCGTGGCCTTCCTGACCAGGCAGAACGGCAGGAAGGTAGACGAAAAACCTCAATCTGCACCGTAAGCGCAGGTCAAATCTCGCGGTCCATCTTGGCTCGCACCGCCTCATGCGTCCTGTCGTACATCTCGCGGTCCATATGGGCCCGCATTCCGGATCGAGCCCGCCTTCGAATCGGGCCTGGGACGCGTGCGGTACAGCGACTTCCATCCAGTCCGACCAGTCGGTATGTTCAGGGAAGCCGGGGCCGCCCTTCCGCGCCCGGTGTTCCCGGCGGACGACGGAGGACCCATGTCCCAGGTTCAGGGCCACTGCGAGACACGTTTCGAGGCGGTGCGCGTCGCGTTCGAGGAGAACTTCCGGGACCGCGACGAGCTGGGCGCGGCCGTGACCGTCACGGTGGGCGGCGAGACCGTGGTTGACCTGTGGGGTGGCTGGGCGGATGCGGCGCGGACGCGTGCCTGGGAGCGGGACACGCTGGTCAACGTGTGGTCGACCACGAAGGGGCCGACGGCGCTGTGCGCGCACATCCTGGCCGACCGCGGGCTGCTCGACCTCGACGCGCCGGTGGCCGCGTACTGGCCGGAGTTCGCGGCGGCGGGCAAGGAGTCGGTGCTCGTAGGGCATCTGCTGTCGCACCGGGCGGGCCTGGCCGGGCTGCGTGAGCTGCACTCGCTGGAGCAGCTCTACGACTGGGAGCTGACCACGAAGCGCCTCGCGGCGACGGAGCCCTGGTGGGAGCCGGGCACGGTCTCGGGTTATCACGCGCTGACGTACGGCTTCCTGGTCGGTGAAGTGGTGCGGCGTGTCTCGGGGCTGCTGCCGGGCGCGTTCCTGGCGCGGGAGGTGACCGGCCCGCTCGCCATCGACTTCACCGTGGGACTGCCGGAGAAGGAAGCCGGGCGCACGGCCGAGCTGGTGCATCCGCCGGCCGCCTCGTCGAGTGAACAGGCGGCGATCTTCAGCCAGTTGGCGCCCGTGGCGCTGGCCGCACTGGCCAATCCCCTGGCGGGCGCGACCGAGGCCAATACGGCGGCGTGGCGGGCCGCCGAGATCCCGGCCGCCAACGGGCACGGCACGGCACGGGCGGTCGCCGCGCTGTACGGGATCTTCGCCGGGCGGGGGTCGTACGGTTCGCACCGCGTCCTCTCGCCGGCGGCTGCTGAGCGGGTCCGGGAAGGACAGGGCGCCTGCCGCGATCTGGTGCTCGGCGCCGGCTTCGAAAGCGAGACGGAGATCGGCCTCGGCCTCTGGCTCAGCGGCCCCAACAACTCCTACGGCCCGAATCCGAGGGCTTTCGGACACGACGGGTTCGGCGGCTCCTGCGGTCTCGCTGATCCGGAGGCAGGCGTCTCGCTGGGCTACGTCATGAACCGCATGGGGCCGCACATCGCCGACGACCCTCGGAAGATGGCGCTCATCGACGCCCTTTACAGCGTGCTCTGAGAGGCGGGGACACGCCGGCTGCGGGGAGGCGGGTCACGCTGCCCCGTGACGGTGATTTCGGAACACCTGCAGGACAGGCCACCGCCACAGCCGCGTTCCGAAACCTCCCCGCACCCGCGCATCGGGTGCGGGCACGCCACTTGACCTGCGTGGATGGCCGATGCGAAAAGCCCAGCCCAGGACACGCAGGATCGTCGCCGGCGACGGTGTACACCGCCATCCGATCGGCGACGGCGCACACCGAGGGCCGCGAGCGGCCCGCCCGACGAGGCCTTGGCACCCCGCTCGGCGAGTTCGTCGATGCTCCTTGCGCCGGAAACGACCGCGCGGGCACACGCCGGCAGGATCGCCGTCAGTGAGTACCACCGGCCCCGCCGCGAGCGCGGGTCGGGCACCGAGTCGAAGCAGGGACGCAGGTCAGCGAGCTGGCCGAGGTCAAGCGGACCCAGCTTCACAAGCACGGCAGGGACCCGGGGAAGATGCATCAGCAGGCACGGGACACTCTCGCGATCGTCAGGTGCAGGTCACCCGTAATGATCACCAAGCCAGTGCCCGTACTGCTACCTGCCCCTCACGCCAAAGACCCGTACAACCACGGAACTTGAAGCCGCCTGGTTTCAGCCTGCGGTCGTTTCGGCTCGCGAATTATGCGAGAAGTATTGACGCTGATCACCGGAACTTTATCATCCATGTTGCTCGACACTTCGACCCTTGTTCGGCATATCGAACACCTGGGGCCGCATCACACCGGCATCCGAACAGCCTCTGCCGGGGCAAGCCGGAGCCGCTTGCTCAAGGATGACGAGGTCCTTATGCACAGACGTAGTTTCAGCCGCAGACATCCGTCTGCGGTGCTCGCCGCCGTGGTTGCGGCCCTGGCCGCGTTGGGGGCGCTGCTCGTCGCCAGCCCGGCTCAGGCGGCCACCAGCGGCGACTTGCGCAGTGTTGCTTCCGGCCGGTGTCTCGATGTGGCGGGCTTCAGCCAGACCGACGGCACGAACGTGCATATCTGGGACTGCCACGGCGGAACCAACCAGCAGTGGACGTTGACGGACAGCAACCAACTGACCGTGTACGGCAACAAGTGCCTGGATGTCCCGGGCCACGCCACCACGTCCGGGACCCGGGTGCAGATCTACACCTGTAACGGCGGTGCGAACCAGCAGTGGCGGGTGAACTCCGACGGCACGATCGTCGGCGTCCAGTCCGGGCTGTGCCTGGACGTCTCGGGCGGAGGTACGGCCAACGGCACGGCGGTGCAGATCTGGTCGTGCCACGGCGGCAACAACCAGAAGTGGACCGGCCTGTCCGGGACGGGCAACGCGTGTGCTCTTCCGTCGACGTACCGGTGGACCTCGACGGGTCCGCTGGCGCAGCCGGCGAACGGGTGGACCTCGCTGAAGGACTTCACCACCGTGACGTACAACGGCAGGCACCTGGTCTACGGGACCACCTCCAACGGATCGTCGTGGGGCTCGATGGGGTTCAGTCCCTTCACGAACTGGTCGGACATGGCGTCGGCCACCCAGACCGGCATGAACCAGCTCGCGGTGGCGCCCAAACTGTTCCACCTCTCGACCAAGAACATCTGGGTGCTGGTCTCAAATGGGTGGGGAACCAACTGGCCCTTCGCCTACCGCACGTCCAGCGACCCCACCAACCCCAACGGCTGGTCCGCCCCGCAGGCGCTGTTCACCGGCAGCCTCCCCGAAAACTCGGGAGGCTCCCTGATCGACCCGACCGTGATCGCCGACGACCAGAACATGTACCTGTTCTTCGCCGATGACAACGGCAAGATCTACAGGTCGACCATGCCGCTCGGGAACTTCCCCAGCAGCTTCGGCTCGTCGTACACGACGATCATGAGCGACACGGCGAAGAACCTGTTCGAGGCGCCGGAGGTCTACAAGGTCCAGGGCCAGAACCAGTACCTCATGATCGTTGAGGCTCGGGGTGTCAATGAGGACCGCTTCTTCCGCTCGTTCACGGCCTCCAGCCTGAACGGTTCGTGGACCCCGCAGGCCGCCACCGAAAGCAACCCCTTCGCGGGCAAGGCCAACAGCGGTGCCACCTGGACCAACGGCATCAGCCACGGTGACCTGGTCCGCAACAACCCCGACCAGACCATGACCATCGATCCCTGCAACCTGCAGTTCCTCTACCAGGGCTACTCCACCAACACACCGGCGGGCACTGACTACCTGAAACTGCCGTACCGGCCGGCCCTGCTCACCCTGCAGCGCTGACCCGCCTGATCCACGGTTCCTTGACACCCACGGAACGTGGTTCATCCACCCAGGGGCACCGGGTGTGGTTCAAAAGGCTCTGCCACTGATGGCTCGCACTGATTGGCCGCCCTGTGCCCCACGACGACTCGGCTGCCAATTAGTGCCCGGCCTCGGCGTCATCCTCGGCGCCGAGTTCCTGGCCGCCACCGGCGGTGACATGACGGTCTTCGGCAGCGCCCCGTAGCGCTCCTGATCGTCCTCGACATCCGCGTCCGCCCCCTGCGCCGTCACACCTGGCACCCCAGAGACGGCCCGGGCCCACCAAGAAGCCCCCTACCAGCGGAGAAACCGCGGGTAGGGGGCTCGTTCAGCTCTTCTTACTTCTTCTTGCCCTGGTTCTTGACCGCCTCGATCGCCGCCGCCGCGGCCTCCGGGTCGAGGTACGTGCCGCCGGAGTTCACCGGCTTGAAGTCGGCGTCGAGTTCGTACGAGAGCGGGATGCCCGTCGGGATGTTCAGGCCCGCGATGTCCGCGTCCGAGACGCCGTCGAGGTGCTTGACGAGGGCGCGCAGCGAGTTGCCGTGGGCCGCCACCAGGACCGTGCGGCCGGTGAGGAGGTCGGGGACGATGCCGTCGAACCAGTACGGGAGCATGCGGACGACGACGTCCTTGAGGCACTCCGTCTGCGGGCGCAGCTCCGGCGGGAGGGTCGCGTACCGCGGGTCCTCGAACTGCGAGTACTCGGCGTCGCGGTCCAGCGGCGGCGGGGGCGTGTCGTACGAGCGGCGCCACAGCATGAACTGCTCCTCGCCGAACTCGGCGAGCGTCTGTGCCTTGTCCTTGCCCTGGAGCGCACCGTAGTGGCGCTCGTTCAGGCGCCAGGTGCGGTGGACCGGGATCCACAGGCGGTCGGCGGCCTCCAGCGCGAGCTGCGCGGTGCGGATGGCGCGCTTCTGGAGGGAGGTGTGTACGACGTCGGGCAGCAGGCCGGCGTCCTTGAGCAGCTCACCGCCGCGGACTGCCTCCTTCTCGCCCTTCTCGTTGAGGTTGACGTCCACCCAGCCGGTGAACAGGTTCTTCGCGTTCCATTCGCTCTCGCCGTGGCGGAGGAGGATCAGCTTGTACGGTGCGTCGGCCATGCCCCGAGCGTAATAGACGCCCTCAAGCCGTCGTGTGGCTGCCCGGCAGCCGGACAGTCGACGGCGTTCGCTAATTGGGTGGCCGGGCGGAGCGGCGCACTTGTAAGGCACAGAAGTAGCCTAAGCCGCTTACATCCGGGGGATTCCGATGTCACGCGCCGCCATGAAACGCGCCGTCCGCGAATCCGTCTCCGGATTACCCCGCGCGTTCTGGTGGCTGTGGCTCAGCACGCTCGTCAACCGGCTCGGGGCCTCCGTCGCCACCTTCATGGCCCTGTATCTCACGCTCGACCGCGGCTACTCCGCCTCGTACGCCGGTCTCGTCGTCGCACTTCACGGACTCGGCGGGGTCGTCTCCTCCATCGGCGCGGGGGTGATGACCGACCGGCTCGGGCGGCGGCCCACCCTTCTCGTCGCCCAGTCGTCGACGGCCGCGAGCGTCGCGCTGCTCGGCTTCATGCATCACCCGGTCGCGATCGCCGCCGTCGCCTTCCTGGTCGGCGCGACCAGTAGCGTTGGTTACGGCTTCGGTCTCACCGCCTTCGCCGGGTCCGTCGGAGCCATCGCGCTCACGGTATGCGTCTGGTCCCTCGCCGAGATCGTCATCGCACCCACCCAGATCGGCCTCGTCGTCCGCCTCTCCCCGCTGCACGGCCGGGGCCGCTACCAGGGCGTCTACGCGTCGGCCTGGCCGGTGGCCAGCCTCGTCGCGCCGCTGATGGCGGGCGGAATCATCGACGGGTTCGGAACGTAGTGGCTGTGGGGGACGTGTGCGGTAGTGGGAACGGTGGCGGGTCTCGGGTACTGGGTGCTGATACGCCGGTTGCCGGAGGAGGAGCCTGCGACGGGGTCCGCCGCGTCGCCCGCGAAGCCAGGGGTCAGGGCGGCGTGAAGCACTCAGGGCGTACGACCATGGGGCTCCCGTACAC
Source organism: Streptomyces vastus (assembly GCF_039532825.1). Taxonomy (NCBI): domain Bacteria; kingdom Bacillati; phylum Actinomycetota; class Actinomycetes; order Kitasatosporales; family Streptomycetaceae; genus Streptomyces; species Streptomyces vastus. Next base: position 164,453 of record NZ_BAAASJ010000033.1, on the reverse strand, counting down.
CGGCAGGGGCACCCCGCGGGTCAGACACGGTCAGGTGCCCGGTGCCGTGGGGCAGCCAGGTGAAGGCCTTGCCATGTTCGGCGGAGCGGCGACTCCAGCTTGTCGGCGAGGGCTTCGGGGCCCTCTCGGAAGTGCTGTCGGCCTTCGTAATGGACCGACCGTCCTATTTCTCTAGCCGCTTCCACCAGACGTACGGCGCCACGCCCCGCGAATGGCGGCAGCTCGCTCACCATCGGGCCACTCTCCCGCCCCCTGCTGAGCTCTGGACGCAGCCCTGGACGCCCCCGCGCCCGGGACCCCTCCCCGCCCCAAACCCCCATAGTTCAGGGGCTGCTGGAAGACGGGTTGCGCCGGGTCGTCGGCGCTTACGGGAAGACGGGATGGGTGAGGGCCCATGGTCACTGAAGCTCCGGCGCGTATGCCGCTCAAGGTCAAGATCGCCGTGGTGGTGGTGTGGATTCAGGCTGTCCTCAATGGCCTCGGCGGGTTCTTCATCCTGGTCGAGGTGAACGACCGGCTCGACCACGGCCAGGACGTCGACGGTCTGATGCGGCCGCTGGCATACGCCTCCATCATCCTGGCGCTCATCCTGGTCACCTGCGCCGTGCTGGCGCGGAAGCGGTACGGCTGGGTGCGTAACACCGTGCTCGTCATCCAGGCGTTCGCGGTGCTCAGCGGCCTGATCGGGCTGGTCGCCTCGGGCGGCGCCCCCTCCTTCGCCGCCGGCGTTGCCTTCGCCATCGCGATCGCGTCCGGGTTCACCGGCGAGGGAGGGAAGTGGTTCGACCGCTGAGGGCCGGCAACGGGACCGGGGCCAGGACCTCAGGGATGCATCCGCGCCCCCTTCACCACCTTGTCCACGCCGTTGCGCGGCCCGTACACCGCGAGGCCCACCAGGTCCAACTCCCCTGCGGCGACGGCCCGTACGGCCGCGCGGTTGTCCCGGTCATTGCCGGTGGTGAACAGGTCGGATGTGAAGACCGAGCGGGGCAGGGCGCGGGTGAGGGCGCGACTGTGGGCTGCGGTCAGCGTCTCCTTGGACGCTTCGAAGATCATCACGGGCTGGCGGATCATCGGCAGGTACGGGGTTCCGTCGGCGTCCTCATACGGCTCCCCAATCACCTCGGGCAGCTCTGTCCCCAGGCCGCTGACCAGGAAGGCGGTCACATTCAGACGCTGCCAGGACTCCAGGTCGTCCCGCAGGAGTACGGCGATCTTTGTCTCGGTGGGGGTCCCCCCGCTCGAGCGAAGCCGAGAGTGGGGGCGGGTCGGTTCGTTGTTCATAGAACGAGACTCACGGCTGCCGTACGCCACCGTCTTGTACGTTTCTTGCATGGTGTCCCGGCAGGAAGTGTCCGCCTGGCGCCCGCATGTCCCGGGTGTCGTGGAGGTCTTCCACGCCCACTTCACCGAGTACGCGTACCCCATGCACGTACACGACGCGTGGACCCTGCTGATCGTCGACGACGGCGCCGTTCGCTACGACCTCGACCGCCACGAGCACGGCACCCCGCACGACACGGTCACCCTGCTCCCGCCGCATGTGCCGCACAACGGCTCTCCCGCGACCCCGCACGGCTTCCGCAAGCGCGTCATCTACCTGGACGCGACCCAGCTCGACGAGAGCTTCATCGGCCCGGCGGTGGACGGCCCGGACCTGGCGGATCCCGTGCTGCGCACCCGAGTCGGACAGCTCCACTCGGCCCTGAGGCATCCCGGTGACGAGTTCGAGGCCGCGAGCCGGCTCGCGCTCATCGGCGAGCGGCTGCGCGGGCATCTGCGGCCCCGGCTGCCCGGGGAACGGCCGCCGCCTGACCACGGCGTCGCGCACACCCTGCGCGAACTCCTCGACGCCCGCCTCGTTCCGGGCATCGCCCTGGACGAGGCCGCGCGGCTCGTGCATGCCCATCCGGCCCATCTGGTACGGGCGTTCAGCGCGGCCTTCGGTATCGCCCCGCACCAGTACCTGATGTCCCGCCGGGTCGACCGCGCCCGCCGCCTGCTCCTCGGCGGTGACCCTCCGAGCGAGGTGGCGACGGCGACCGGCTTCTACGACCAGTCCCATCTGACGCGGCATTTCAAGCGGTTGGTGGGGGTGACTCCGGGCCGGTACGCCCGTGTCGGCTCCCGTACTGCCTGATGTGGACCATGCGTCAGTCGCCGCGCGGTTTGGTGAGATGCGCGAACGCGTCCAGGTTGCGCGTCGATTCGCCGCGCGACACCCGCCAGGCGTACTCCTTGCGGATCGCGGACGCGAAACCGAGCTCGAGGAGGGTGTTGAAGCTGCCGTCGGCGGCCTCCAGGACCGAGCCGAGCAGTCGGTCGATCTCCTCGGGTGTGACGGCGGACAGGGGGAGTTTGCCAGTCACGTAGACGTCGCCGAGCGGGTCGACGGCGTAGCCGACGCCATAGAGCTTGAGGTTGCGCTCCAGGAGCCAGCGGTGGACGCCGGACTCGTTCTCGTCCGGGTGCCGGATGACGAAGGCGTTGAGGGAGAGGGAGTGTCTGCCGACGATCAGTGAGACCGTCGTGGACAGCTTGCGGGTGCCGGGGAGCTTCACCACGTAATTGCCGGGTTCGGGGCTCTCCCACTCCAGCTCGGCGTCCTTGAGGACGCCCTCGACGACCTGTGCGGCCTGCTGTACGTCAGCCATGGTGGGAGCGTACGCGACGGCGGTGGTCGTGGACCGCCGCCGTGTAGACGTCCGCCGTGGCCGAGGCCGCGGTGTTCCAGCCGAAGGACTTGGCGTGCCAGGCGGCGGCCTCGCCCATTCGCCCCGGGAGCGCGGGGTTGTCGGCGAAATCGCGCAGCACGCGCGCGTAGTCGACGGGATCGTGGCCGGGGACCAGAAAGCCCGTCTCCTTGTTGCGTACGGCGACGGGGAGTCCGCCCACCGCGGCCGCGAGCACCGGAGTGCCGGTCGCCTGCGCCTCTATGGCGACGAGCCCGAACGACTCACTGTAGGAGGGCATCACCAGGACGGACGCGGCCCGGAACCAGTCCGCGAGCTTGTCCTGGCCGACGGGTGGGCGGAACCATACGACGTCGGCTATGCCCAGGCGGGCGGCGAGTTTCTGCAGGCCCTCCGGCTTGGCGAGGCCGCTGCCACTCGGACCGCCCACTACAGGGACGACGATTTTCGAGCGGAGTTCCGGGCGCTCCTGAAGGAGGACGGCCACCGCACGCAGCAGTACGTCGGGGGCCTTCAGGGGCTGGATGCGGCCCGCGAAGAGGGGGATCAGAGCGTCCTGCGGGAGGCCCAGGCGGGCGCGGGCGGCGGCGCGGCCGTCGGCGGGGCGGAAACGGTCGAGGTTCACGCCGGGGTGGACGACTGCGACCTTGCCGGGGTCGGCGTCGTAGTGGCGTATGAGCTCGTCGGCCTCTTCGGATGTGTTGGCGATGAGGCGATCGGCGGCGCGGACGATCTGGGTCTCGCCGATGACGCGGGCGGCCGGCTCGGGGGTGTCGCCCTCGGCCAAGGCGGCGTTCTTGACCTTCGCCATGGTGTGCATGGCGTGCACCAGGGGGGCGCCCCAGCGTTCGGCGGCCAGCCAGCCGACATGGCCGGAGAGCCAGTAGTGCGAGTGCACCAGGTCGTAGTGGCCGGGACGGTGACCGGCCCAGGCCTGCATCACGCCATGCGTGAAGGCGCACAGCTGGGCAGGCAGATCCTCTTTGGCGAGGCCTTCGTATGGGCCGGCGTCGACGTGGCGTACGAGGACGCCGGGCGCGAGTTCCACCGCGGGCGGCAGGCCTCCGGTGGTCGCCCGCGTGAAGATCTCGACCTCGATGTTGATCGCGGCGAGGCGCTGGGCCAGCTCCACGATGTAGACGTTCATGCCGCCGGCGTCGCCCGTGCCGGGCTGGTGCAGTGGCGAGGTGTGCACGGAGAGCATCGCGACGCGGCGTGGCCTGCGGTGCAGCCTGAGCCTCGAGGGTGCCGCCGGGGAGCGGCGCCCGAGCCTGCTCACGTACTGGCTCACGTGGCGTTCCTCCTTGCTGCGGGCATGCCTGACCGGAGGACCTGGAGTGCCCTCCAAAGCCGGAACACCGGAGCACCCTGCTCCATTTCCTCTTTACCGAATCATTGCCGAATCTCGCTCAACCGTTCGAGGCTGCCGTGCGTAGACGTGGTGGCCGACACACTCCGGGCTCACTGTCAGAGCCGCCCCATACCCTCGTACGCATGACATCCCGCGCAGCGCCCCGCCCCTTGGGAACCGTGACGCGCGGAACCACCAACCCCAACCGGCTTCGGCGCATGGACCGCTGGATCGCCGCGGTGCACGGCGCCGAACTGCGCCGGGCCGGCGACGCGGTGGCGGTCGACCTCGGTTACGGAGCCGCACCCTGGACCCCGGTGGAGCTCCTCCAGCGGCTGCGCACCGTTGCTCCACGCGCGCGCGTGGTCGGGGTCGAGATCGATCCGGCCCGGGTCGCGGCGGCACGGCCGTACGAGCGCGAGGGGCTCGCCTTCCGGCACGGCGGCTTCGAGATCCCGCTCCCGGAGCGGCCCTCGCTGATCCGCGCGGCGAACGTGCTGCGCCAGTACGAGGAGGCGGAGGTGGCCGAGGTCTGGGCGCGGCTGTGCGCCCGCCTCGCACCGGCGTGCGCCAACTCGCGCGGGGGACTCCTCGTCGAGGGCACCTGCGACGAGATCGGCCGACGGCACGTCTGGGTCGCGCTCGGCGCCGAGGGCCCGCGCACCGTCACGTTCGCCACCCGCCTCGGCTCCCTGGACCGCCCCTCCGACCTGGCCGAACGCCTCCCCAAGGCGCTCATCCACCGCAACGTCCCCGGCGAACCGGTGCACGCCTTCCTGCGCGACTTCGACCGCGCCTGGGCGGCCGCGGCGCCCTACGCCTCGTACGGCGTCCGGCAGCGCTGGATACGCGCCGTACGCGACCTGACGGCCGACTGGCCGGTCACGGACGGCGCGACGCGCTGGCGGCAAGGCGAAGTAACTGTTCGGTGGGGGGCGTTGGCGCCACGCGGGTAGCCCCGGCTGCCATCCCGGCGCGCGATCCCGCGATCCCGCGATTCCGCGCCCGCGCCCGCGCCCGTGATCGGCGTGCGGCGATGCGGCAATGCGGCGATGCGGCAATGCGGCAATGCGGCAATGCGGCAATGGAACGATCTCCGTGAGTCGTTCGTCACATGGGCGGGGAGATCATCGTCGAGCGGGCAGTGAACCGAGGGGAGTTGCCGAGTGGGCGGTGACCCGAAGGGAGTTGGGGGAGTTCGCGTCTGCCTCTGTCGGATTGCGGGACGCCATGGCACCATCCCCCGAGGCATCCGTAAGTTACTGACGGTAAATCAGTTTGGGGAGCGGAGTATGGGAGCGGGCAAGCGGAGCCTGACCACGGTGACCATGGCCCTGGCCTGCGCGGCGGCCATCCTGGCCGCGCCCGGGGTGGCGTACGCGAATCCGACACCGAGCCCGACACCAACACCGACGCCGTCCTCAACGCCCGCGAGCACCAAGGACCTTGAGGCGATCCGCAAGAAGCTGGACAAGCTCTACCACGACGCGGCGGTCGCCACGGACGCGTACAACGCGGCGGAGGAGAAGACGGAGAAGCAGTCCGCCCAGATCGTGGAGCTGGCCCGCGCGATCGTCGAGGGGCAGGAGAAGCTGGACAGGCTGAAGGACCGGGCGGGTGCGGCGGCCCGCGCCCAGTACCGCAGCGGCGGACTGCCGCCCGAGGCGCAGCTGATGCTCAGTGACGACCCGCAGGACTATCTGGACGGCGCCGGCCGGGCACGCCAGGGCGAGCAGGCGACCAAGGGCATGCTCGCCGAAATGGCCCGTACGCAGAAGGACTTGAAGCAGTACGCGAAGGACGCCTCCGCCCAGTGGAAGAAGCTGGAGGCCAACCGCAAGGCCAAGGCCGAGGCCAAGAAGAAGGTCACGAAGCAGATCGCCGCCGCCGAGAAACTCGAGTCAGAACTGGAGAAGGAAGAGAAGGAGAAGCTGGCCGAGCTGGAGCGGGAGGCCGCGGCCAAGGCGCAGACGACCTGGCTGGATTCCGGCGTACTGGAGGAGGTCAAGGGCGAGGCGACGGCGGCGGGCAAGAAGGCCGTGGAGTACGCGACGGAGCAGCTGGACAAACCGTATGAATGGGGCGCAGAAGGCCCGACGACGTACGACTGCTCCGGGCTGACCTCGCAGGCGTGGGCGTCGGCCGGCCAGGCCATCCCGCGTACCTCGCAGGAGCAGTGGAAGCAGCTCGACCGCGTCGACATCAAGGACATGCGGCCGGGCGACCTCATCATCTACAACCCCGACGCCAGCCATGTCGCCATGTACATAGGCGACGGCGCGATCATCCACGCCCCCCGGCCGGGGCGGACAGTGACGATCGCGGGCGCGGGCTCGATGCCGATCCTGGGGGTCGTACGTCCGGCCGCGTGAGGGGACATGAGGGGATATGACGGAAGTGAGGATGCGGACGACGCCCTTGCCGCACCAACACTCCCGTGACTCATATCCCGTGAGCCACACTCCCGTAACCCCTGACACGTGACGCACACCACGTGACGTGCAGCACGTTCAGCGGCCCCGATCAACCCCGCCAACGTGACGTTCGTCATTACCGGGAGAGCCAATCGATGTCCAATTCCGTGAGGGGATGCGGCATATGACGGGGGCCGTTTTGCGCACCGGGTGTTTTTGGCCATTCCGTTGTGATGGCGGCGGACGCTATGGTCCCCGTCGGTGGGCGAGACCCCTTGTCCCACCGTGCCCTCGGGGGGAGGGAAGGAACCAAGACGATGCCCGTACCCGTACCGCGGCAGAGAGCGATCCCGGCCGTGGAAGGTGGTCAGGCTCGCGCCGCCTCCAGAGTCGGCGCCACGGCCGAAACCGCGTCCACACCGGGCGCCCCGGCCGGCCAGGCGCCACCCTCGGCCATGCGAGGTGCCGGCGACTCGGCCGGCAGCACCTCGCTGATGCTGCTCGTGATCGAGGACGATCCGGCCGGTTCGCTGAGCGTGCCCGAGCTGCTCGACTCGGCAGGCAAGCCGATCCGGGTCCGCACCGCCCGCAACCTCACCGAGGCCGAGCGGCTGCTCACCGACGACGTCCACTGCATACTGCTCGACCTCGCGCTGCCGGCGCCCGGCCGGGCCGCCGAGGGCGACGACGAGCTGGCCACGCTCAAGCACGTACTGCGGCTCGCGCCCCGGCACGCCGTCCTCGCGCTCACCGCGTCCGGAGACGCCGAGCGCGGCGCGGAAGCGGTGCGTGTCGGCGCCCAGGACTACCTCTTCCGCGATGAGCTGGACGGCCGGCTGCTCAGCCGCGCGATCCGGTACGCGGTGGAGCGAAAACGGTCGGACACCGCCGAGCGGCGGCTCGCCGAAGGCCGGGTACGCGCCCAGGAGAACCGCCGCCTGCACCGCGGCCTGCTGCCCACGCCCCTCCTGGAGGGCTCCTCACTGCGCTTCGCCGCGCGCTACCGGCCCGGCCGCTCGCGCGCACTGCTCGGCGGTGACTTCTACGACACCGTGCGCACCCCGGACGGCACCGTGCACGCCATGATCGGTGACGTCTGCGGGCACGGCCCCGACGAGGCGGCGCTCGGCGTGGAGCTGCGCATCGCCTGGCGCGCCCTCACGCTGGCCGGCCTGTGCGGCGACGAACTGCTCGGCACGCTCCAGCAGGTCCTGGAGCACGAGCGCTACAGCGACGAGATCTTCGCGACGCTCTGCACGGTGGACATCGCACCGGACGGCCGCCGCGCCGGCCTGTGCCTGGCCGGACACCCCACCCCGCTGATCGCCCGCGTCGGCCGCGTCGCCGAACTCCTCCCGTACGAGAGCGGCGGCCCGGCCCTCGGCCTGCTGCCGAACGCGCGCTGGCCGCGCCGACAGGTGGAGCTGGGCGGTGCGTGGAGCCTGATGCTCTACACGGACGGCCTGATAGAGGGCCGGATCGGCGCGGGAAAGGAGCGGCTGGGCCAGGAGGGGATGGTCGACATGGTCCGCCGCCAGCTGGCACAGGGCCTGAGCGGCGAGGAACTCCTGAGAGCGGCCGTGAACGAGGTCCGGGACCTCAACGGCGGAGAGCTGACGGACGACGTGGCGGTACTGCTGCTGGAGCGCCTGCAATAAACCCCGGACGCGTGCGGTCAGCGTCCGCCGTTATAGGGCCCGTACGGACCGTCACTGCTGCTGCCACCGCGACGGCCGCCGCCGCCCGTGACCCGCTTGAGCTCGGGGCGTACGTCCACAAAGAAGACGATCGTGGCGATGAGCCCGGCGATCTGCAGGAACAGGATCGGCACCAGCAGGTTCACGGCGACCGTGACGCCGAGGATGATCATCCAGAACATCTTGTTCTGCTTGTCCGCGGCGCGGTACGCGTCATCGCGGGCCATCGCCGCCATCACCAGCGCCACCACGGCGAGCACCAGCATGCCGAGGAAGAGCAGCGACATGAAGCCGCCGAATGCCGTCATCAACACTGTGCCCACCACCCGAGTCGAGTCGTCTCTACGCCGTCACCGTACCCGGAGAACGGGTCGGGGACTCCGATAGTGCCCGGAGTCCCCGACGGTTCTTGCTCTGGTGAATCTCTGTTTACGCCCTCCACGCCTGCTTACTTAGTGGGCGGCGTGGTCTTCTTGGCCGGGGCCTTGCGGGCGGCCGGGGCCTTCTTGGCCGGAGCCGGCTTCTTCGCCGCGGCGGGCTCGGACTTGGCCTCGGCGGGCTTCTCGTCCCTCACGTCGGAAACCGCAACCGGCTCCGGCTTCGGCTCGACGGCGACCGCCAGCTCCTCGATCTCCTCGGCGGCCTCGCCGCGCCAGGTCTTCACGGTCTGCTCGCCGTGCTCGGCGACCTTCTCGTAGGTCTCGCGCGCCTTCACGGCATACTCGGCCGCCACGCCGACGCTGCGCAGGGCGAAGTCCTGAGCGGTCTCACCGATCTTCTTCAGGTCGGTGTCGAGCGTGCTGATGAACTCCGTGACCTTGCCCTGAAGGGTCTCCTGCGCCTCCTTGGCGCGGGTGGTGGCCTTCTCCTGGACGGCGTTCGGGTCGATGTGCCGGACGGCCTCGATACGGGACGGGGCCTCGGTGCGGATCTGCTCCACGATGCTGGGCACCTTCTTGGCCTGCTGGAGGGCCAGGTCGGCGGTGCCGGCGGCGAAGTAGAGCGGGGTCGGGTCGCTGAAAGTCTTGCGCAGGTCGTGGGTGATGGTCATGGCTATGGTCCTCCGGAAAGCTGTGTGAGTGAGGGTTTTAGGTGAGGGTCTACGGGTCTGAGGGTCTACGTGTTGGTCTGCTCGGCCCCGCTGCCGTCGGCCGTGCGGGCCCTGTCAACGGCGGTGACCCGACCATCCGTTACGCCCTGAGGGTCCAGATCATCCTGAATGCCCTGGATTTCCTCGACATCCTTGATCTCGAAGCCGTTCTCCTTGCGGAACGACTCGTAGATCTGGAGCAGCACCTGTTTCTGCCGCTCGCTGAGCGTCGGGTCGGCGATGATGACGGCTCGCGTCTCCACCTCGTCCCGGTCCCGCTCGGCGTCGAGGATCCCGGCCCGCACGTACAGCGTCTCGGCGGAGATCCGCAGGGCCTTGGCGACCTGCTGCAACACCTCCGCGCTCGGCTTGCGCAGCCCGCGCTCGATCTGGCTCAGATACGGATTGGACACCCCGGCGGCCTCGGCAAGCTGCCGCAGGCTCAACTGCGCATTGCGCCGCTGTTCCCGCAGATACTCACCAAGATTGCCGACGTTGAGCGTTGCCATGCCCCCACTTTGCCCCAGCCGTGCTAACTATTGCAAGCGCCTGCTTGCAATAGTGCGCTACGCCACTGTGCCGGGTCGCTGTGGCTCGTCACGCCAAGTGTCGCGTCGGCGAGCCGAGAGACGCCGAAGCCGTGCCGGATTTCTGCTGTGCCCGATCCCGCGGTCCGCGCGGCGCTAGCGTGAGGTCACATGATCGTATGGCTCAACGGCACCCATGGCGCGGGCAAGACGACCACCAGTGCACTCGTGCAGCAGCTGATCCCGGATTCCCGGGTGTTCGACGCCGAGAAGGTCGGCGAGACACTCATGGACATCACGCCGGGGCTGCCCAGGACGGACAACTTCCAGCACTGGCCGCCGTGGCGGCCGCTCGTCGTCGAGACCGCCCGCCACGTACTCGACTACGCCGGCGGGACGCTGGTGATTCCCATGACCGTCCTGGTCGAGCAGTACTGGCGCGAGATCAGCACGGGCCTCGCCCAACATGCCATTGACGTACGGCACTTCGTCCTCCACGCCGACCAGGACACCCTCCGCGGGCGCATCGCGGGCGACACCGTTCTTGGCCCCAACTCCCCGTTCCGTCTCAAGTACCTCGAGCCCTACGCCGAAGCGGCCCGCACGTGGCTGCACGGCGAGGCCGAGGTCGTCGACACCACCCACCTCACGCCCGCCCAGGCCGCCCACGAGATCGCGGAGGCCGTCAGGAGTTGAGGTCCGCTCGCCACAGCCGGCGTGACGAGTCACACCCGTCGTGTCGGCCGGCTGCACAGCTCGTTCCGGCCAACGCAGCGGACTGGGCAGCGGCGACGGACTCCGCCAGCACTTCCATCGCGCGCTCGGCACCACTCCGGCCGCCTACCGCCGCACTTTCCGCATGCCGCACGGGGCTCCGCCCCGGACCCCGTTTCGGGGGCCGGCCCTCGAACCCCCGGTCTTCAAACGCCGGACGAGCTGATTTTCCGCCGGACGAGCTGATTTCAGCCCGTCCGGCGTTTGAGGACGAGGCCGTTCAGGCCGATGGGGGTCTGGGGGCGCAGCCCCCAGCGGGCTCCGGGGGCGGAGCCCCTGGTGGGGGTCCGGGGCAACACCCCGAGGATGGGACGGGTAGGGGCGGCGGGGGCGAAATCAACTCACTGGATCGAGGAGTCCGGCGGCGGCAATTGGACCGTGCGGTCCCGGTCGACGGCGTCGACGCCGTCGACCGCCTCCAGGGCCGGGATCCGGTCCTCCGCGACGGTCCCGGAGAGCGTGCCGAGGACCGGCTGCTCTCCGGTGACCGTCAGCCCGGCCTGCCGCAGAGCCTCGACCACCTCGGCGAACCGGTCGGGGTCGACCGCGAGGATGACCCCGACCGGCGCGGACCGGGACGGCTCGCTCACGGGGCCTGGAGCAGGCCCGAGCCGACGTCCCTGACGGGCTGCGCCAGCGGGAACGCGCCTGCCTTCAGACGGGCCACGAGATCGGCCGCGGACCCGTTGGGGTTCGCCTCGGCGAGCAGGGCGAGGACACCCGCGACGTGCGGTGTGGCCATGCTCGTGCCGTTCAGGTTCTGGTACCTGCCGCCAGGGGCGGCCGAGCGCACGTCTCTGCCGGGCGCGGCGATGTTGATCTCGCCGCCCTGGCCGTTGATGCCGCCGTTGGAGAAGAACGACGGAGTGAGTGCCCTGTCGAGGGCGGCCACCGCGAGGATCGAGGGACAGTTGGCGGGCCGGCTGACAGGGTGAATGACCGGGGGCCGCTCGCTGTCGTTGCCGGCCGCGGCGACGATCACGGTCCCGCGCTCGAGCGCGCGCTTGGCCAGGATCTCGTACGTCTGCGGGAAGAGCTCCCCCGGTCGGACCCGCGCGCCGAGCGACATGGAGATCACCCGCGCGCCGCGGGCGACGGCCCAGGCCATGCCCGCCAGGATCTGGCCGTCCGCGCCGCTTCCCCTGTTGTTGAGGACCTTTCCGGCGAGGACCCGGGCGTCGCAGGCAACACCGTACCGGGGTCCCTGCTGGGGTTTGGCCGGGCCGGCGACGGTGCCGATGCAGTGGGTGCCGTGGCCGTTGCCGTCCTCGACCGCCTCGCCGACCACGAAGGACATGGTGTCCTCGATGCACCCGACCAGGTCCGGGTGGGTGATGTCCACGCCGGTGTCGAGGACGGCGATCTTCACACCGCGTCCGGTCAGATGGGACAGGTTGGCCCGGATTGCCTGCAGGCCCCAGGTGAAGCTCTGTTCGTCCGAGGCCGGGCCCTGGGCGGCGGCGATTTCGGCCCTGGTGTGGCGGTCGACGATCTCCTCGTCACTGCGGTAGGCCGGGTAGAACTCTGTCGGCGCCTGCGTCGGGGCGGTGATCGGCATGGCGTACACCATGCGTTCCGGCTCCGCCGCGAGGATCGTCGGATCGGCCTCGGCCGCGGTCACCAGCGCGTGGCGCTGGTCGGGCCGCACCTCGACGACGGCGGCGGCGAGTTCCTCGAAGTGCACCGAGACGTCGGGGCGCTCCAGCAGTTCGGAGACGTTCCCCGCCTCGGCACCGCGGACACGTTCGACGGACGCGATGTCGGCGGATGAACGCAGTGCGTTCAGTCCGCTTTCCTGGTTGCTCGGGTCGAGCAGGACCACGTACCGACCGGTGTACTCCGCATCCTGGCCGGTGGCGGATGCGTTGGGTCGATTGGGCTGCCCGTCGAAGGCGCGCCTGTCCATGGGTCCGTTCACCATGTGGCTTTCCCGCTTTCTGTGCGCTCCCCCTGTTTCGTGGACGCACGCCGAGGCACGGGCTGTCGGACGCCACGGATCGCGGGGCGCGGTTCAGTCGTATATCGACGCGTACTGCCGTTGACCTGCAAGGTTGTCCATTGCGGGCCGTCGGCATTGCCCCCCGTTCACGGTGGCACCGGGCACGCGGACCGGCAACTCAGGACCGTCCACCGGGTCGTGGGGCTGGTTCGCAAGGCTTCGGGCGGCCTCAGTCGAACGGCAGCGCCCGACCGTGCACCACATCGAGCCGGGACACGGCCCGGGTCAGCACGACATACAACCGACGCAGCCCTCGCGCACTCGCCCCCGTGGCTCCCTCCGCCTCGGCCTCTGCCTGTGCGTCCCCCTCCGCGATCGCCGCCGGCTCCACGGCGACGACATGGTCGTACTCGAGCCCCTTGGCGACCCCGGCCCCCAACACCGCGACCCGCGCGCCCAGTTCGTCGGGCCCCGCCGACTCGATCCCCGCGGCCCCGAGCGCCTTCCGCACCCGTACGACGTCGGAGTCGGCCGTGATGACCCCGACGGACCCATCGCGGGCGAGCGCGTCCCGCACGGCCGCGACGGTCTCCCCGACGACGTCCGCGGCCTGCCGAATCCTCACCTCGCCGTCGCTCCGCAGTGATCGAGCCGCGGGCACCCGCACATCCAGCCGCGCCAGCAGCCGGTTCGTCAGCTCGACCACCGCCCCCGGCACCCGGAACCCGGTCGTCAACGGCACCACCGCCGCCTCCGGTTTCCCCAACTGCCCGAGCAGCCCGGCCCAGTCGCGCGCGGCCCACGGCGTCGTCCCCTGCGCGAGGTCACCGAGTACCGTCAGCGAGCCGAAGGCCGCCCGCCGCCCGATCGCCCGGCACTCCATCGGCGACAGATCCTGCGCCTCGTCGATCACCAAGTGCCCGTAACCCTCCGGGTGTTCGACCAGTCCCGCCACCTCGTCGAGCAGCACGAGATCGGCCGCCGACCACCGCGCCGACTTGTACGACCGAGGCGGCCGGGCCCACAGAATCGCCTTCTGCTCGTCCGCGTCCAGCACCCCGTCAGCCGCCGCAGCCAGCGCGTCCGGATCGGCGAGCAGCTCCGCGACGACCTCCTCCGGCCGCACCGCGGGCCAGGCGCCGTCGACGTACGCGCTGACGGCCCGCGCCCGCTCGATCTTCCGCACCCATGCGTTCGTCACCGGCCCCGCCCGCCGCTCGGCCTGCCGCTGAATGTGCCGCACGACCCGCGTCCTCACACGCTCACGCCCGACGGCGTACGGCGGCTCCTCGTCCCGTACGCCCGCCACGATCCGCGCCAACTCCCCACCGGATACCCGCCATCGGTACGAACCGTCCGGCACCGCGAGGTCGCCCGGACCCCCGGCCCGCACCCGGGCATGCAGCGCCCGGCGCAGCACTTCGGCCATCCGCACGTCGTGCTTCAGGACGGCCGCCGCTTCCGTGTCCGTGGCCGTCACGGGATGGCGGGCGATCTCGTCCGCGAGGGTCGACTGCCGTACGCCCGTCTCGCCGAGCGCGGGCAGCACCTGGGAGATGTACGAGAGGAAGGTGCGGTTGGGTCCGAGAATCAGCAGGCCGGAGCGCTGGATGCGCTGCGGGTGCGTATAGAGGAGGTATGCGGCGCGGTGCAGTCCGACCGCGGTCTTGCCGGTGCCCGGGGCGCCCTGCACACAGACGGAGATCGCCAGGTCGCCGCGTACGAGATCGTCCTGTTCGGGCTGGATGGTCGCGGCGATGTCGCGCATGGGGCCGACGCGGGGGCGCTCGATCTCGCCCGCGAGGATACGGCTCTGCTGCCGCGACTCCCCCGCACCGGGCCCCGCCCCGAATTGCTCGTCCTCCAGACCGGTGAGGCCGGCGGACTCGCCCAGGCTGCCCGGTGCCCAGCCGAACCGCCGGCGCACGCGGACGCCCTGCGGGTCGCGGGCGGTCGCCTGGTAGAAGGCGCGCGAGACGGGGGCGCGCCAGTCGACGACGAGGGGCGGGGCGGCGGGGTGTTCGCTGATCCTCAGCCGCCCGACGTGGTAGCTCTGCCCGGCGTGTTCACCGCCGTCGAAGTCCAACCGCCCGAAGAACAAGGGCCCTTCGGGCAACTCGCGCAACTGCTTTGCCTTGCTGCGCAGTTGATACCCGAGCACTTCGGCGTCCGCCCCGGAGGCGGAGACGTCCTCGCCGGTGACGACGTGCTCCTGGGCGTCGTCGATCATCGCCGCGAGGGCGGCTCGGCAGGTTTCGTGATGGGCGCGTTCTTGGGTGAGGGCCTGCTGGAGGGAGGGCTCAGGGGACGTCATTCCAGCAAGGATAACGACAAAAACGTTACTCGGTTAAATTTCTTATCGAGTCTCAGTGGTGGTGCCGGCAAGCCACGACCCCAATGCGCCTCATGCGTACCGCTTCAGCCCCGCCTCCAACTGCCGAAAGGCCAGCCCCGCCGCGGCGACGGCATCCGCCCGGACCTCCGCCACGCGCTCCCCCGCCGCCATCCGCCGTACGTTCTCCATCGCGAGGATCCGCCGCACGGCGACAATCTGCCCGGCGGCGAGCCGGGCCTCCAGGTCCCCGCCGAGGGCACGGGCGAGCGCCTCCTCGGACCGCTCCAGAAACCCGTACAGCCGGGCAACGAGCGAGGGCGTCCCATAGAGCAGCCGGTGAAAGGCAAGCACGGGCTCCGCGTCATTGAGCCCGGTGACGGGATCACACCGCTCCAGCCCATCGAGGAAGTGCAGCCGCAGCGCATCGAGCGGCGACTGCCCCTCGCTCCGCTCGTCAACGACCCGCGCGGCCTCCTGCTCATGACCGGCGAACCGGTGCAGGACCAGGTCCTCCTTGGCCGGGAAGTACCGGAAGAGGGTCGGCTTGGAGATCTCGGCGGCGGCGGCGATCTCGGCAACGGAGACGGCATCGAACCCCCGCTCCAGGAACAGCCCGATCGCGACCTCGGAGACGTCCTGGTACATCCGCCGCTTCTTGCGCTCGCGCAGTCCCGTGTTGCTCATGCGGACGAGCGTACGCACCAGAGGGCCGCATGCGAGCGGAGCGGCTGGGCGGCCGGTTGCGGCCCCTCGCCTCGGGCCGTCCGGCGACGTGTCATGCGCCTACAGTGAACCCGGCCCGACTGATGCCGCCATGGTCTCCGTACGGCAACGCGCGGGCAAGATAGGGGTTCGCGGTAGCGCGAGTAGGCAGTCCGAGTGACCCCTTGGCCACCGCGAGGGTCACAGCGTACGAGTCCACTGCCCTGCGGACGTTCGGTGCGTCGAGGCTGGCACCTGTGACCAGGCGGTCGAGATCCACATAGGCGGAGCGGACGCTCTCGATCCACCGGTAGACGCGCCAGTCCTGCCGCCAGTCCTCCGTGTACGTGCTGGAAAGCCCGCGCTCCCAGCGGCGGAACATGCGCTCGCGGATATCGGGCTGGGTCGGGGTGAGATGCATGTGGCGGACCAGGTCGTACAACGGGTCGCCGACCATCGCCATCTCCCAGTCGATGATGGTGAGGGCGAGCGCGTCATCGCGGCGCACGAGGTTCCAGGGGTTCAGATCACCGTGCAGCAGGGCCGGCCGGCGCGGTGTCACGCGGTGCCGAGACAGGATCTGCCTGAGCCGGGAGGCATCGGGCAGGCCGAGGTTGCGTGCCATCAGCTTCGATTCCTTGGGCAGTTCCCGGACGAGCGCCACCAGTTGCTCGCTCAGCCAGCCGTAGAACTCCGACGCGTCCGCGATCTCACCAATCGGGTCCAGAGGAAGGTAATCGACGCTGGTCAGCGCGCAGAGTTGGTCCACCAGCCCGTCCGCCTCATGAGGCAGCAGTCCGTGCACCGGATGACTGGGGGGTTTATCACCGTCTGGTGGACCGACGTAGGTGTGAATGGCGAACGGGTCGTTCTGATAGCTCGTGCCCAGGGCGAGCACCCGAGGTGCCGTCACCGCGACCTGCGACCGTTCGATGGCCCGGAGCACGGCGTGCTCGCTGAGAAAGCTGGGCTCACGGCGGCTGACCGATGCCACCTTGCGGCGTACGACGACTGGAAAGTCGACACCCGGAACCCGCACCACCGAGTTGAGGTGTGCGGTGCCCTTGAACACCCGGGTCGCGGGGGCTGCCCCCTCCGCGATCAACGCGTCGAATACCGCGGACTTCGGAAAATCGGGATGCTCCGGCACCCTCGGATCCGGATCCCAGCTGATGACGTTGACCGACCGGACACCCGAGAGCCGATCACGCCGGGACGCCTGCCACCGGAAGAGAACCCTCTCGATCTCCGTCTCGCTCGCCACACTGGCGAGCCGGAGAGGTTTCGCGGCGGCCTCCAGAGCACTGCGCACCGATGCCGTCGCCTCGTCCAGGCTCTTCTGGTCGAACGATTCCTCAAGGGACTTCGCCGCACGCATCACATCGGGATAGACGGACTGGGCCCGCTCGAAGTCGATGTAGTGGCGCAGGTCCTTGGCGAGGCCGTTGACGGCGAGAGGGCGCGTTGCCTGTACCGCCTCCGCCCACGCGTCGATGGCCTCGTCCCACTGGAACTCGGGATACCGCATGCGGACGAGGTGCGTGGCGAGATCGTGCAGAGGGTCACCGTAGGACGCGAGTTCCCAGTCGACGCAGATCAGGGGCGGGACACCGCTGTAGGTCACGATCACGTTGTCCCGGTGGAGATCCGCGTGCAGCAGGCTGTACGGGCGGCGCGCCATGGCGGGCACCCGGTCGGCCAGACGGGTCAGGGCGTCCCCGGGGATGCCCAGAGCCGTGAACAGTCCGCCGAAAGCAGGCCAATTGGCCTGACGGACCTGCCGGTCCGCCAAGCGCGCCAGCGTACGCAGGAACCCCTGGCTGTCCTTGTCGTTACGCGGCCAGGAATCGGGCAGCGGCGGCAACGCCTCTCTGCGCACCTGTGACATCTGTGCCAGCAGCTCGGCCAGCGCCTTGATCAGCAGTCTGTCGACTGGCTTGCCGTTCGGGCAGACGTTGGAGAGGGGGACGCCCTCCACATAGCTGTGGACGGCGGAGCCTCCGCGCTCGGCAAGGCACTCCGGTACGTGACGCAGGACGCCCCTGATGGCGTTCAGAATCTCCGACTCGTGCTGCCAGGTCCTGATCACGACCGGCAGTGCCTCGGGCTTGCGGATTCGCACCGTCACGGATGTGCCGGCATCACGCCGCACATGGCGGGCCATCTCCTCGGTCAGAGGCAGCACATAGTTGCGGTTGTGATAGCCACCGCTCATCGCCCCGTGCTCTTTCGCCAGGTCCACGAACTTGTCATAGGCCTGATCGGCGAACTTTTGCTCCCAGGAGAAGCGGCTGGGATCAGGCAAGGTGAGCACTGGCCGCTCCTGGCTGACGTTCGAAGGTGAGCACACACTAGCGTCGGCGGAGATCCCTCACGACCGGAGTCCGTTAAGTGTTGGTCTCAATGAGGTATACGAGCCCTCTGGGATGGGCATGCTTGAGAGATTCGGCCGGATTACGCTCACTCCGCGAGCAGATTCCAGACGGAGTTGAACCAGGACTGCATGCTGTCAACAGAGACCGAGCCCTGTGAATTCGGGTCGCTGTCCTTGACGTAGTGCGTGAGAGTAGCTCCGAAGCCGAGCACGTCGAGCGCCTCGATCTCCTCGCCGCTGTCCAGAATGATGGGGCGCTCGATCACCTCGTACGGACCGTGGAGTACCTCGACCCGATTGAACAAGTAGAGCTTGAACGTGGGGGTCAGCGGCGCATGCCGGATCTCGATGTCGACGGCAGGGACCAGATCCTCTGTCAGGAGTTGGCGTAGGACACTGCGCAGCGAAGCCGTGTGCAGACGGGTGATGCCGAGCAGGCGTTGGCGCATGGGCTCGTTGTAGGCAGGGTCCTTGGCTCGTGGATAGGGCAACTCCAGTTCCTCGGACGGCAGCAGCATGCGCAGGGCGATGCGCTGCGGCGCTATCTCTCTCGCGCGGATTCGTTCGGCCTGCACCCTGACATGGGCATCGAGGGACTCGGACGTCAGTGTGTACACGTCCAGGGTGACCTCGGACCGCTCAAACGCCTCGCCGATGAGGCTGCCCAGCGTCACAGCGCGGCCCGGATGCGCGGCTTCCGCCGTCGAGGTCTGTATCCGCTGGGTCATGATCACCCGGGTTCCACTGCCCTGGCGGGATTCGATCCAACCCTCGTCGTGCAGCGCCCTCAGGACCCGCTGCACGGTGTCCCGTGAGACATCGAATTCTTGGGCGAGTTCTCGCTGCGGCGGCAGCCGGTTGCCGACCTCATACGTGCCGTCGGTCAGGCGAGTCCGCAGCGCGTTCAGCACACGCTCGAACTCCCTGCCGCCCCGGTCTCCCGTCCAGTCCCCGCCCACACAGCGACGGTACCTCTCCCAGCCGACAAACAAACCACTTCCAGTCAACTCAACAGCCCAACAAGCCTGCCGGTTAAGGGATCAGACAAGACGGGAAGACCAATCTTAGTCAACCAGTCCAATTGGTCGACTAGTTGATCGCTTCGCTGGAAGTGGCCGAGACAAAGGGGTGGGGCCATGGTCTTCTTCCAACTGCTGTCGGTCGTAATGAGCCTAGGCATAGAGCAGTTGATCCAATGGCGGTACGGGGCCATGGGCATCGTCTGTCTGCTGCTGATCACCTGGGGGATCCGGGCCCGTAACTCGACGTGCCTGACCGTCGCCGCCGTACTGTTCGTGCTGTTGATGGCTCAGGCCTGAGAACGCTTACTCGGCAATCAGGCTCCACACCGAGTCGAACCAGTCCTGCATGCTGTTCACGCAGAAGGTTCCCGGGGAGTCCGGGTCGTCGTCCTTGACGTAGTGCGCGATGTTGGCGCCGACCCCGACGACGTCGATCGCATCGATCTCCTCGTCCTGCTCCAGAGAGACGGGGCGCTCGGTCACCTCGTAGGGCCCGAACAGCGGCCCGGTGCCATTGAGCAGGTAGAGCCTGAAGGCCGGCGCCAGTGGTGTGCGTCGAATCTCCAGGCTCACGTCCGGCACGAGGTTCTCGACGCGCAGAGTCTCCAGAACGTCCCGCAGCGAAGCCGTGGACCGGCGCGCGATGGACCGCAGACGCTCCCGCGGGCGCGTATCGGACGGGTCGTCCTTGGCGCGCGGATAGGGCAGCTCCAGTTTCTCGACAGGCAGGAGCATGCGCACGGCTATGCGCCGC
This sequence comes from Streptomyces vastus, assembly GCF_039532825.1. NCBI lineage: Bacteria > Bacillati > Actinomycetota > Actinomycetes > Kitasatosporales > Streptomycetaceae > Streptomyces > Streptomyces vastus. The sequence goes on along the minus strand of NZ_BAAASJ010000033.1, from coordinate 144,781 downwards.
GGGGCGATCTCCTTCGTACGGATCCTCTCAGCCTGCACCCGGATGTGTGCGTCCAAGGACTGGGACGTCAACGTGTATACATCGAGGGTGACTTCGGGCTCGCCGAATGCCTCGCCGACCACCGGGCCCAGCCCCATACGGCCCGACTTCGCGCTCCGCCCCGTCGTGCTCTGGATGTGCTGGGTCTTGATCACACGGGAGCCACTCCCCTGACGCGACTCGATCCAGCTTCGGTGGTCAGTGCCCTCAGGACCCGCTGCACGGTGTCCCGGGAGACATCGAAGCGAGCGGCGAGCTCTCGCTGCGGCGGCAGCCGGTTGCCGACCTGGTAAGTGCCGTCGGTCAGGCTGCTTCGCAGCGCGTCCAGCACACGCCCGAACTCCCTGCCACCCCCATCGCCGACACAGCACTCAGCCACACACCGACCGTACCTCCGCCAATCATCAAGCAAACCAACCCAATTGGACGCACAGTCGTTCGCCTCACCGCCTCTGGTCGCGGCTCGGGCCCGATTCGCGGAGCATCTTCAGGAGAGGCTCGAACGACCCCACCACCACCTCGGCTCCGGCCTTCCGCAGCACCTTCTCCTTGGCCTCGTTACGCGCGTAGCCCATGAAACGGACTCCGGCGCTCTGGGCCGCCTCGAAGTCTGTTGCCGTGTCACCGATCATGAGCGTTTCGGAGGGCTCGGCGCCCAGGGCGCTCAGGGCGCGGTTCAGGCAGTGGGGATGCGGCTTCAGGAGCGAGAGGTCCTGTGTACGGCCGTAGATGTGCGGGGCGAAGCACTCGGACAGGCCTCGGGTGGCCAGGTAACGGTTGGCTGCCAGCGGGGAGTTGTTGGTCGCGACGGCCAGCCGTGCCCCCAGCGCGTGCCAGGTCCGGATCAGCGGATCCACGTGTGCTGTGGGGTACGCAGACTCCACGGCTCTCAGCTCCTGCAGGGTGAGACGTTTTTCCAGCTCGAAAACCAGATCACTGTCAGGATGCCGACGATCGACCATCCGCAGCACGACGTGCGGATCGGGTTCTGTCTGTTCCTCTTCCGTGAGGAGCCCGCGCAGCCCTCTCTCCTCGAGCCACCGCACCTGGTCCTTGGCCACCTGCTCCGCCGTGTGTCCCGCGAACAACTTGCATATCGGGCCGTCGAAGTCGAAGAGCACAAAGCGCGCTCCGGCGATCAGTCCCCTCAGTTTCTCTGTCACTTTCCCTGTCTCTGCTGTCACCAGCTCAGTCTGCTGCCTCGTATCAGGAGTCACTAGGAGAGTGTCAGGTCAGTGGTGATGGTTTCCCAGAGGGCGTCGAACCACTTCTGGGATTGCTCGACGAAGGCCGCGTCCCGATCGCCGGCGGCTTTCTCGAAGGAGAAGAGGAGAGACTTGGAGCCCAGGGCGTCGTACATGTCGAGGGTTCCGCTGTCCCACTCTTCCTCACGCCGCGTCAGCATGTAGTAGGCGATCAGGGCCTCGACCCCGTTGAGCAGGTACAGCTTCACCGGCGGTGTGAACGGCAGCGCGCGGAACGTCACATGGACGTCGATGCCGTGGGAGGCGCGCAGGGACTGGAGGTTGTGGCGCAGGACGTGTCCCTGGGCGTTGCGCTGCTCCAGCCAGCGGCGGTGAACCTGGTCGTCGTCGCTACTGCCGTCCACCGGGACGGGGAAGGCCAGGTTGATTTTCCGGGACGGCAGCAGGATGCGTACGTCGATGGATTCCGGGCGGATGGTGCCCTCGTGGATGTGGCGCACCGGTTCGGCCAGGGCGGTCAGCAAGGTCTCGGCAGTGAGGCAGGCCGCGTCGATGCGTACGTGCTTGGCCGTGAAGGCCTCCATCAGCTGCGGGGCCAGGCCCACCATCGTCGGCTGAGGCTCGTCGGTGGGCGGGGACACCTCGGCGATACGCGGCGGGCTGCCCTTGCTGACGTTGCTGAGCAGGCCGTCTTCCTGGAGGGCGCGGAGGGCCTGGCGGACCGTGCCGCGTTCCACTCCGAACTCCTCGGCGAGTTCGGCCTGCGTGGGCAGGCGGTCGCCCGCCTTCAGTTCACCGCCGCGGATGCGGTCCCTCAGGATGTCGGCGATCTCCTGGGGCGAGAGCCTTCTGCTGCCGTTCACTGCGACGTTCTCCTGGGTCACGACCAAACGCTACAACTTTGCTCCATCTTAGGCGAGTTGTTCGGGAGTTGTTGATTAGCTCAAACCAACTCCGGGTAAGTTATTCAATGTTGGCAACCAACTAGGCCAAGATGGCGGAATGCCCCCCTCCTTTCGCAACCACTTGGCAGATACGCAGTACGCGCCCGAAGTGCCCGCTCTGCCCGCCTTGCCCCTGGAAGCCCGCCACTCCCCGAAGGAGGATCCACCATGCCCGCCATCGCCTTCATCTCCGCAGTCTTCGTCGTCGGTTTCGAGGAGCTCGTCGAGTGGCGGTACGGTCCCGTCGGCATCCTGGGCCTGCTTCTGCTCAGCATCGGGATCAAGGCCAAAAGCCCCGCCTGCAGCTCGATCGGAGCGGTGCTGCTCGCCATACTCGTGTCGGGCCCGGCTCTGTGAGCTGGGAAGACCCCGCCCCGAAAGAGCTAATGCCCGAAGATCCTCCGCTCGAAGACCCACCCGTGGGAGACCTCAGCTCGTGAGCTCCAGCTCCAAGCTGATGGTCTCCCACAGTGCGTTGAACCACAGATGCGACTGCTCCACGAACGTGGTGTCCCGCAGCGCGGGTCCCTGCTCGAAGGGGAACAGCATGGACTGCGTACCTTCGGCGTCGTACATCTCCAGGTACTCGTGGTCGATCTCCTCGCCGCGCCGCGTGAGCGTGTAGTACGCAAACAGCGCCTCCGCCCCGTTGAGCAGGTACAACTTCACCGGCGGGGTGAACGGCAGCGCGCGGAACGTCACATGGACGTCGATGCCGTGTGTGGCCCGTAAAGCCAGCAGGTTGTGGCGGAGCACCTGGCCCTGGGCGTTGCGCTGGGCCAGCCAGCGCTCGTGCACGAGGTCGTCATCGGTGCCGCCGTCCACCGGGACGGGGAAGGCGAGGTCGATGTCGCGGCTCGGCAGCAGGACGCGGACGTCGACCTTGGCCGGTTTCATACGGCCCTCGTGGATGAGTCGGAGGGGTTCGCCCATGGCGAGCGTGAGGGAGACCGCCGTCAGGCACAGGGCGTCGATCTCCACGTGCTGGGCCGCGAAGGCGTCCGCTATCCGCGGTGCCAGCGCGACCATCGTGGGCTGCGGCGTTTCCGGCCCGGGCAGGGCCTTTTCCACGTCCTGGGCGACGGTCGCCGGGCTCCCCTTGGACACGTTGGACAGCAGGTGCTCCGACTGCAGGATGCGCAGCGCCTGGCGTACGGCACCGCGCTCGACGCCGAACTCGTCGGCCAGCTTGGCCTGCGTGGGCATGCGCTGGCCCGGCTGCAGCTCTCCGGACCTGATCCGGCTGCGCAGCGCGTCAGCGACCTCTCGGTGTGACCGCTGTGGTCGCTGGGGCCGTTGAGACCGATTCCGCCCATTGACGGCGGCGTGTTTCGCGTCCACGACCAAACAGTACAACTTCGCGCCATCTTTGGGCAGTTCCTTGGAAGGTGGTTATGAGACGCTCCCAAGCGGAGATAAGTTCAGTGGAGTTGGTAGCCAACTTCAGGAACATGGCCAGACTTTCAGAGAAGTTGGTCACCACCGGTGACTGGATCGACCAGTTGGTCACCCCCGGTTACCGCGTCCCCATCCCGAAGGAGGGACCGAAATGCCGCTCATCGCCACCCTCGCCATCGCCGCCCTCATCATCGGCTTCGAGCAGTTCGTCCAGCTGAAGTTCGGGGCGATGGGCCTCATCGCATTCGTTGCCCTCTCCATCGGCATCAAGGCCAAGAACACCTTCATCGGCGGTATCGGAGCAGTGATCCTCGTGATGCTGCTCACCCAGGCCGGCTGACCGGGCGCCACCGTCCGCCAGTCCGGCTGGCCGGGCTCCCTTCCGGAGGGGAGCCGGGAGCTCGGTCAGTCCGTTCGCATCACGCTACGGAGGAGAGGAGGTGACAGGACTTCAGAAGACGTCCGGGCACCACGGTCGCCTGGACGTACGCAACAGGGCGTCGGCGGTGGTTGCGGCGCCCGCCCGCGACTCGGCCACCCGGCCGAGCGCGGCGAGCCGCACCGCCGACTCGTCCCCGAGCCAGAGCGCCGCCAACTCACCTGCGCCCAGTGTGAGTTCGGCGGCGTCCGTGGTTCGCGTACAGCTCGCCCCGTCCGGTGAGGCGTCCAGCCGGTACCGCCCGGCCGACAGCCCGTCCGAATCGGTGACCTCCAGCACGAGCGTCCCGGTACCCACGTACGTACGCGCCTCAAGAGCCCGTACGACATCCAGGATCCGTACCCACAGCCAGTCGCCCTGCGTGGTGAGCCGCGCGGCCCGCGGGTCCGGCAGCAGGTGCGGCACCAGGTCGTCCGGAGCGCGATAGCCCGTCTTCACCGCCGTGACCCAGTCCACCGAGCAGACGTGCTGCCACAGCGCGCGCTCGGCGGCCGGCGACACCGCGATCATGTCCTTCACCTTCGCCGTGTTCAGCGGCTGCTTGGCGTCGTCCCACTCGCCGTCCGAGGTGTAGGTGAGCAGGCCCTCGGCCTCGCCGTCCGCATTGCGGTACACGGCGTGGAAGGGCTCGGTCCACGCGGACCGGTCCAGCGTCAGCACACCGGTGTTGACCTGCCACCACCGCTCGTCCCGGTCGACCACGCCCGGCTGCACCCGCCTGAGCCGCTCGTGCAGCTCCGGCCCGGTCTTGCGTACGTCCTCGCCGTCCACGAGGTCGATCCGCCCGCCGTCGTCCGGGCCCGCCCACCGGGGATCCAGCCCCGCCCGCGGCACCTCGATCGTCCACTCGGTGGCGGTGGTGGCCGGCCCGAACCCGTACCGCCCGTAGATCGGATACTCGGCCGCGATCAACGTCGCCACCACGTCGCCCCGTTCCTTCGCGGCGGCCAGGTCCCGCGCCATCATCCGTGTCAGCAGCCCACGCCGCCGATGGGTCGAGGTGACGCTCACATTCGTGATGGCATCGGCGGGTACCGCGCTCCCGCCCACCGCCGTGAGCTCCTGCGCGAACGACCGGAACGTCGCCACGCACCGCCCGCCGTCGAAAGCCCCCAGCGTGCGCTCCGGCACGATGTACGAACTGCGGTCCGCGATCTCCGCCTCCGAGACGGCGGGCGGTCGCAAAAACCCGGTGTTCAACGCGCGGATCCAGTCGGGGATCTCGGTCTCGGTGATCCGGCGTACGTCGATGTCCCGTACGCCTGGGCCCTGTAGGTCCTGGTGGCGGCTCATGATTCTCACCCTAGGCACGTGGGCAGTGGCTGCCCCAGGGGTTTTCCAGCGGCAGGATCACGGCGGACGACCGACGGCAGACGCCTGGACAGCCCGGCGCCCCCAACTCCCGAGCGGCGAGCCGGAGATACAGCACGGATACGTCAAGGTCCGTGGTGGAACCATCCGTGCTGGTGAGGCACTCTGTGCAGTTGTGGGGAGCCTTCCGTATCAGAGCGGGTCCAGGGACGATGCCGCGCACATGGTGGTGTGCGGTGACGACGCGCTGGCGCACCGGCTGGCAGCCGAGTTGCGCGGGGTGTACGGGGAGCAGGTGACGCTGGTCGTACCGTCCGCCGTGCGGACCGTACGGCCGCCGGTCGTCGGCCGGGCGTCCGCGCTGCTCGACCGGGTGTCTGCGGCGGTGAACAGAGCGGCGGTGACCCGGGCTGCGGGCAGCGGCGCCAACGCCGGCGGCGGAGCTTCCTCGGGCCGAGCCGCCGGTGCAGGCTCGTCGCACCACGAGCCCTTGGAAGCCTCCGAGCTGACCGAGGCCGTGCTCGCCGAAGCCGGCGTCGAGCGGGCGGACGCGCTGGCGCTCGTGTACGACGACGACGAGACGAACATCCGGGCCGCACTCACCGCCCGCCGTCTCAACCCCCGGCTGCGCCTGGTCATCCGGCTCTACAACCGCCGCCTCGGCCAGCACCTCGAGGCCCTGCTGGACCAGGCCTCGGCCCTGGCCATGACGGGAGCAGGGACCGGGGACGGAGGTGGAGGTGGGGAGGGGAACGGTGCCGGTGAGACCCGGGAGCAGGGTCTCGTCGACGCGTCCACCACGGTCCTCTCCGATGCCGACACTGCCGCTCCCGCCCTGGTGGCGACTGCGGTGGCCGGGACCAGCAAGGTCGTGCAGACGGACGGGCTGTTGCTGCGGGCCATGGAACGACCGCCGCCCGGCTCCGGCCAGATCGCCGACCCCGGTCTGTGCACGCTGGCCCTGCTCTCGACGACGACCAACGACCCGGCCGGCGCGGATGGTTCCGACAGCAGCGGTGAACACGGCCCTCAACTTCTGCCCGACGAACGCTCCGTGGCCGCCGCGACCGGCCGCGGCACCGTCGTCCTGGACACGGTGTCGTACTCCGGCCCCACCGCCCCCACGGGCCGTGGCGTCGTGCCCGCCCTGCCCTTCGCCGCCCTGTTCTCCCGGCGACTGCGCTGGTCGCTGGCTGGGCTGGTGGGCTGTGTGGTCGCGCTCGTGATCGCGTCGGTGGTGATGACGAACGACCATCCGCTGCACGCCACGTATATGACGCTGCTCGATCTCTTCGCCATCAACGATCCCGCGCTCGACAAGTCGCAAGGCCGCCAGATCCTCCAACTCCTCACCAGTCTCGTCGGGTTGCTGCTTCTTCCCGTACTGCTCGCCGCGGTCCTGGAAGCGCTCGGCACCTTCCGCAGCGGATCCGCGCTGCGCCGGCCGCCCCGCGGGCTCTCCGGCCATGTCGTCCTGCTCGGGCTCGGCAAGATCGGTACACGCGTCCTCACCCGGCTTCGCGAACTCGACACCCCGGTCGTGTGCGTGGAGTCCGACCCCGAGGCGCGCGGGATCGCGACCGCGCGCCGTCTGCGTGTGCCCGTCGTCCTCGGTGACGTCACCCAGGAAGGCGTCCTGGAAGCCGCCAAGATCCACCGGGCCCACACCCTGCTGGCCCTCACCAGCGCCGACACCACCAACCTCGAAGCCGCCCTGTACGCCAGGACGGTGCGCCCCAATCTGCGCGTCGTCCTGAGGCTGTACGACGACGACTTCGCCACCGCGGTGTACCGCACCCTGCGCTCGGCCCACCCCTACGCACTCACCCGCAGCCGCAGCGTCACCTATCTCGCCGCGCCCGCCTTCGCCGGAGCGATGATGGGCCGCCAGATCCTGGGCGCCATCCCCGTCGAACGCCGCGTGCTGCTCTTCGCGGCCCTGGACGTCGCCGGGCACTCGCAACTGGAGGGCCGGACGGTCGCCGAGGCGTTCCGCCCCGGGGCGTGGCGGGTCGTCGCCCTGGACACGGCGGCCCCGGACGAGCGCAGCCCCGACCTGGCCACCGCCCCCGCCCCGGATGCCCCCGCACGGACACCGGGCCTGGTCTGGGACCTGCCGCCCGGCTACGTCATGGGCGCCGGCGACCGCGTGGTCCTGGCCGCCACCCGCCGCGGCCTCGCGGAACTGCTGGGCCGACGACGCCGGGAACGTACGAACCCTTAAGTGGCCGACCGCGCCTCAGTAACGCTCAACCAAGTGCTCGCGCCCCGCCGGAGGTTCGTACGGCTCGGGCCAGAAGTCCGTCATCGATATGACGCGGCCCTGGTCGTCCCCTGTGAAGAACGAGATGCCGTACATCTCCTCCAGGCCCACCGTGAAGTGAATCCATGTGACGACCTGCCCCGGCTCGGCGACTATGCGCTCGATCCGCAGGTGCCAGTCGCCGGGATACTCCCGGTTGAACCGGACGAACTTCTCCCGCCCGCGGATGCGCTCGCGCGTCTGGGGCAGGGTGTAGACGACGTCCTCCGCGAGGGTCTCCGCGAAGGCCGCCCAGTCGCGGGCCTCGGCCGTGGCCCAGAAGGTCTCAACTGTCTTGCGCAGATCGGTCAGTTCGCTCGGATCGGTCGATGAGGTCATACCGCGATGGTGCACCACGCCACTGACAATCGCGCTGACCTGCGAAACTCCCAAAAGGCCACGAGTTATCCACAGGCTGAGGACCTCGGCAGCGGATTGTCGGTGCGAGCGGGCAGTATGGGGTCATGACTGAGAGCAACGGGGCCAACCCGGACGAGGGGACCATCTCGCACCACGCGGCGATGCCGCACGACGAGGCCATGCCGGACTGGGAAAAGCGCTTCCGGGCGCCGCGGGTGTCCTTGCCGGACTGGGCGCAGGACGCACCGCACCGGTCCCTGTTCGTGTCCAACGCGACAGGGACGTACGAGTTGTACGCATGGGATCGCGCGACGGGCGCCCAGCACCAGGTCACGGACCGGCCCAACGGCACGACGGACGGGGTGCTGACGCCCGACGGCGAGTGGATCTGGTGGTTCGACGACAAGGACGGGGACGAGTTCGGGATCTGGCGGCGCCAGCCGTTCGCCAGAGACAAAGGCGCCCCGTCCGGCCCCGACGAGGCCGCGGCCCCCGGCCTCGACCCGTCGTATCCCGCCGGACTCGCGCTCGCGCGCGACGGACGTACCGCGGTCGTCGGCAGGTCGACCGATGAGGACGGTTCGACTGTCTACGTCACCCGGGCCGGTGAAGACCCCGTGGAGATCTACCGCCATCGGGAGTCGGCGGGCGTCGGCGACCTCTCGTACGACGGATCGCTGATCGCGATCGAGCACACCGAGCACGGGGACGCGATGCACTCGGCGCTGCGGGTGCTGCGGCTGGACGGTTCGGCGGTCGCGGAGCTGGACGACACCAAGGGCGGCACGGTCGAGCTGGGCCTGGAGGTGCTGGGCTTCGCCCCGGTCGACGGGGACACCCGGCTGCTCGTCGGGCATCAGCGGCGCGGGCGCTGGGAGCCGATGGTGTGGGACGTGGCGTCCGGCGAGGAGACCGACCTGGCGCTGACCGCGCGACTGGACGGCGACCTGAGCGCCGAGTGGTATCCGGACGGCTCCGCGCTGCTGGTCGTGCACAGCTACGAGGCGCGTAGCGAGCTGTGGCGGTACGAGCTGGCGTCCCGCCGGCTCGAGCGGATCCCCACGCCGAAGGGCACGGTGTCGGGGGCGACGGCCCGCCCGGACGGCAGCGTGGAGTATCTGTGGTCGTCGGCTGCCGAGCCCCCGGTGGTCCGCTCGACGTCCGGCGAGGTCGTGCTCGACCCTCCCGGGATGAAGTCACCGGGATCAGTGCCCGTTCAGGACGTATGGGTGGACGGTCCGGGCGGCCGCATCCACGCCCTCGTCCAGCGGCCCGCGGGAGTGACGGGTCCCCTGCCCACCGTCTTCGACATCCACGGCGGTCCGACCTGGCACGACAGCGACTCCTTCGCGGCGGGCCCGGCGGCGTGGGTGGACCACGGGTACATGGTGATCCGGATCAACTACCGCGGCTCGACCGGATACGGGCGGGAGTGGACGGACGCGCTCAAGCACCGGGTCGGCCTGATCGAGCTGGAGGACGTCGCGGCCGTCCGCGAATGGGCGGTTACCTCCTCGCTCGCCGACCCAGACCGGCTGATCCTCACCGGCGGCTCCTGGGGCGGGTATCTCACGCTCCTGGGCCTCGGTACCGAGCCGGACGCATGGGCCCTGGGGATCGCGGCGGTACCGGTCGCGGACTACGTCACCGCGTACCACGACGAGATGGAGGCCCTGAAGGCGATGGACCGCACCCTCCTCGGCGGCACACCGGAGGAGGTCCCCGAGCGCTTCGAGGCCTCGTCCCCTCTGACGTACGTCGACGCGGTCAAGGCCCCCGTCTACATCTCCGCCGGTGTCAACGACCCCCGCTGCCCCATCCGCCAGGTGGAGAACTACGTCACCCGCCTCGCCGCCCGCGACGCCGTCCACGAGGTGTACCGCTACGACGCGGGCCACGGCTCCCTGGTCGTGGACGAACGCATCAAGCAGGTCCGCCTGGAACTGGACTTCGCGGAGCGGCACCTGGGGAGGTGAGCGCAGCGGTCTCGTCTTCCGGGTGACCCGGCTGGGGGCCACCCCTCGCCGGGGCCGCGGGCAAGGGCACCGTAACGTGGAGGGCGTGTACCGGTTTCTGCTGACCACTCCCCGCTGGTGGGCGATCAACGTCTTCGTGCTGCTGGCCATCCCCTTCTGCATCTTCATGGGGTCATGGCAGTTGGGGCGGTTCGAGGACCGCGTCGAGAGCCACCGCACGGCCGAGGAGAAGACGTCCGAGGACCAGCGGGCAGCGGCCCGGCCTCTGGCCGAGCTGCTGCCCGTGGACAAGGAGACGTCGGGCGAGCAGGCCACGGTGACCGGCCGGTACGGGAAGCAGTTGCTCGTGCCGGACCGGGAGCTGGACGGCAAGCGCGGCTACTACATCCTGACCATGCTGCGCACGGACAGCGGCAAGGCTCTGCCCGTCGTCCGGGGCTGGCTGCCCGGTGACGCCGACACCGCGAAGACCCCGGCCGCACCGTCCGGCGAGGTTACCGTGACCGGCGCGCTCCAGGCGTCCGAAAGCCCCGGCTCGGACGGCGTGAGCGCGGCGGGTGGCCTGCCCGCCGGCCAGACGGGCGCGATCAGCGCGGCGTCACTCGTGAACCTCGTGCCGTACGACGTGTACGACGCCTGGGTCACGCTCGCCGAGGCCGATGCGGGGATGACGGCGGTGCCCGCGAAGGCGCCGCAGGACACGGGCCTGGACCTGAAGGCGTTCCAGAACCTCGGCTACACCGGTGAGTGGTTCGTCTTCGCGGGCTTCGTGGTCTTCATGTGGTTCCGGCTGCTGCGCAGGGAGGTGGAGTTCGCACAGGACGCGGAACTGGGCCTCGCCGAGGAGCCTGCGAGCGAGCCCGCCGACGAGGCGCGGGACGAGCAGAAGGCGTCGGCCTCACCTACGGCCTGACATAGGCCCTACTGCCTGACATCAGACAAGACATCAGCCTCGCCACGGTCTGACGTCAGGACGCGGCCAGCATTCCGGTCCGATACACCGTTCCCGCGCAGGCGTCGGGCACGGTCGCCGAGGTTGTCGGGGCGCCGTCCTCCGCCGTGTTCGACACCACGACGCTGCCGTCCCGGACGCCTTGCTCCGGGACGAGCTGCGTGGTCGTGCCGCCGCCGGTACCGCCCTCCGAGCCCGTGGTCGTACCCCCGCTGTCGCCACCGGTGGTGGTGCCGTCCGTGGGCGTCGGCTCGTCAGGCGGCGTGGTGTTGTCGTCGGGAACGGTCGGGCAGGTCTCCGAGGGTACCCAGGCGAACTTCACCTCGTACGCCGCCCCCGGCTGCAGTACCAGCGTGCTGACCTCGGTCGCCGGGTCGGGCAGGCCGGTCGCCGCGTCGCCCGAGGTATGGGAGACAACCTGGATCTTGGTCCCGTCCGCCGCGCCCTGCGGGAGAGCGGAGACGGTGCCGGAGCCGGTGACCGTACAGGTGGCGGCGGAGACGTTGGCGATCTGGAAGGTGCCGTAGACGGCGCCGCCGGCGTCGGGGGCACCGACGTTCGAGGTGGCGTTGCCGAGCTGCGTGGACGTACAGACGGGTGCGTCGGCGGCCGAGAGTGTCGGCTCTGCTCCGCCGGTGGATCCGGTGCTGCTGCTCTCTTCCTTGTCTTCGCCCGGCGTCTCCTTCTTGTCTTCCTTGTCCTTCTCTTTGTCCTTGCCCGGGGAGCTGCCGGGGCCGCTGTCCTCGCTGTCCTGGGCGGAACCGCCCTGGCTGGCTCCGCCTTGAGTCTGCGAGGTCTGGTGTCCGGCGATGGACGGGTCGGCGTCGGAGCCGGTGGAGTTCGAGACGTGCACGAAAGCCGGGATCGCCGTGCCGACGAAGAGCGCGGCGGCGGCCATCCCGACGACGGCCTGGCGCTTGCGGGCCCGCCGGGCCGGTACCGCCCGCCGCAGACGATCCAGCGTGCCGTCGTCATCGGCGGGCTCGAGCTCCTGTACGGCCTGGTGCAGCATCCTGCGCAGGGCCAGCTCGTCGGAGGCAAGGCCGAAGCCCTCCGAGCCCTCCGGGACCGAGCCCTCCGCTCCCCCCGAACCGGAGTCCGGCGCACTCGCTCCGTCCGGTGATGCCCCAGGCCCGCTCGACTCCGCCGCCCCGCTCGACTCCCGCAGGCCCGGATTCTCCGAGTGGCCGTGATTCACAGTTCCGTTCCCAGCGTGCCGCTCATGATCGTGCTCGTACCCATGTTCGTACTTGTTGTCGCCGTTGTTGTCGGCGCGATCGTGGTCGCTCATGCCGCCGCCTCCATGGCGATGCGCAGGGCCGCGATGCCGCGCGACCCGTACGCCTTCACCGAGCCCAGCGAGATGCCCAGCGTCTCGGCGACCTGTGCCTCGGTCATGTCCGCGAAGTAGCGCAGGACCAGGACCTCGCGCTGGCGGCGCTGCAGTCCCTTCATGGCCTTGATCAGGGCGTCGCGCTCCAGCTGGTCGTACGCGCCCTCTTCCGCGCTCGCCATGTCGGGCATCGGCTTGGTCAGCAGCTTCAGCCCGAGGATGCGGCGGCGCAGCGCGGAGCGCGACAGGTTCACGACGGTCTGGCGCAGATACGCCAGGGTCTTCTCCGGGTCGCGCACGCGTTTGCGCGCCGAGTGCACGCGGATGAAGGCCTCTTGGACGACGTCCTCGCAGGAGGCGGTGTCGTCGAGGAGGAGCGCCGCGAGGCCCAGAAGCGAGCGGTAGTGGGCGCGGTAGGTCTCGGTGAGATGGTCGACGGTGGTGCCCGCGGCCGTGGCGTCGTCAGCGCCCTCGCGCTGATCCGGAATGCGGGTGGGCCGAGCTGCGGGCATGGGCGCGATCACCGGCATGCCGCCGGGCGCGCCGGCCAAGCGGGCTCGGCGGGGCGGGCGCAGGGCTGTGCCGCGCGCCGCTGGGAATTCGAGTACCTCTGCCACGCATGTTGGACACGTTTACCCCTGTCAGGGTTGTACGCGACAGGCATCACATTTGCGTCAGGCCGCGCGACCCCCGGCGCGACCGGCAGCGCGCCCGACAGCGCGTCGTATGCCCTCATGCGTACCAGCTCTTCCTCTATGCCCATGTGATCGCGGCGTCCGGACACCCCTGAAGGGCGACCGCAAAGACGCTCCCCGCCCTCCGCACGGTTGCGGAGAGCGGGGAGGAAAATCTTCGAACGCCGAAGGCTCCGGTTCAAGGTCCGGACCAACGGGCGAACCATCAAACTGTCACAGATTCTACAAACGTTTCAGACCATGACCGGACGAATACCGCCACAGGCCCGAACTCAGGCCCCGGCCCTCCTCAGTTCCCCCGCCACCAGCTCCGCGATCTGCGCCGTGTTCAGAGCCGACCCCTTCCGCAGGTTGTCCCCGCACACAAAGAGTTCGAGCGCCGTCGGGTCGTCAAGAGCCCGCCGTACGCGCCCCACCCACGTGGGGTCCGTGCCCACCACGTCGGCCGGTGTCGGGAACTCCCCCGCGGCCGGATCGTCGAAGAGGACGACCCCGGGCGCTGTGGCGATGATCTCGCGGGCCTGGTCGACGGTGACCTCACGCTCGAAGCAGGCGTGGACGGTCAGCGAGTGCGTGGTGACGACGGGCACGCGCACGCAGGTGACGGCGACGCGGAGGTCCGGCAGTCCGAGGATCTTGCGGGACTCGTCCCGTACCTTCATCTCCTCCGAGGACCACCCGTCCTCCCGGGCGGTCCCGGCCCACGGCACCACGTTGAGCGCCACCGGCTCCGGGAACGGCCCCGTGTTGTCCCCCACGGCGCGGCGTACGTCACCGGGGGTCGTACCCAGCTCCGTACCCGCGACGAGCGACAGCTGCTGCCGCAGGGTGTCTATGCCCCGGCGCCCGGCGCCGCTCACCGCCTGGTACGAGGAAACCACCAGCTCACGCAGCCCGAACTCGGCGTGCAGTGCGCCGAGGGCTACGATCATGGACAGCGTCGTGCAGTTGGGGTTGGAGATGATGCCGCGCGGCCTCAGCCGGGCGGCATGCGGATTGACCTCCGGGACCACGAGCGGCACATCCGGGTCCATCCGGAAGGCGCCGGAGTTGTCGACCACGACCGCGCCCTTGGACGCGGCGATGGGTGCCCACCGCTCGGCCACTTCGTCCGGTACGTCGAACATGGCGACGTCCACGCCGTCGAAGGCGGCCTCGGCCAGTGCCACGACCTCGACCTCCTCGCCGCGCAGGGCCAGCTTGCGGCCGGCCGAGCGCGGCGAGGCGATCAGACGGATCTCGCCCCAGATGTCCGCGCGCTGGGACAGGATCTGAAGCATGACGGTGCCGACGGCTCCCGTCGCTCCCACGACCGCGAGCGTCGGCTTACGGGTCTGCCCCGCATCCGCGGTCATCAGCGGCCGGTGCCTCCGCGCGAGAGGCCTCCGTATGCGAGGACGGTCATCGCCCGGTGCCTCCGTAGACGACGGCTTCGTCGCTGTCGGAGTCGAGCCCGAAGGCGGTGTGCACGGCGCGGACGGCTTCGTTGACGTCGTCGGCGCGGGTGACCACCGAGATGCGGATCTCGGAGGTCGAGATCAGCTCGATGTTCACGCCCGCGTCGGACAGCGCCTCGAAGAAGCCCGCCGTGACGCCCGGGTTTGTCTTCATACCGGCCCCGACGAGGGAGATCTTGCCGATCTGGTCGTCGTAGCGCAGCGACTCGAAGCCGATCGCCGTCTTCGCCCGCTCCAGCGCGTCGATGGCCTTGCGGCCCTCGGTCTTCGGGAGCGTGAAGGAGATGTCCGTCAGGCCGGTGGAGGCGGCGGACACGTTCTGCACGACCATGTCGATGTTGATCTCGGCATCGGCGATGGCGCGGAAGATGACGGCGGCCTCGCCCGGCTTGTCCGGGACGCCGACGACCGTGATCTTGGCCTCGGAGGTGTCGTGTGCGACACCGGAGATGATGGCCTGCTCCACCTTCTGGTCCCCTTGCTGAATCGGCTCGTTGCTGACCCAGGTGCCCTTGAGCCCGCTGAAGGACGAGCGCACGTGGATCGGGATGTCGTAGCGGCGCGCGTATTCCACACAACGGTGGAGCAGCACCTTGGAGCCGGAGCTGGCGAGCTCCAGCATGTCCTCGAAGGAGATCCAGTCGATCTTCCGCGCCTTTTTCACCACGCGCGGGTCGGCGGTGAACACGCCGTCGACGTCGGTGTAGATCTCGCAGACGTCGGCGTCGAGGGCCGCGGCGAGCGCGACGGCCGTGGTGTCGCTGCCGCCCCGGCCGAGGGTCGTGATGTCCTTCTTGTCCTGGCTGACGCCCTGGAACCCGGCGACGATGGCGATGTTGCCCTCGTCGACCGACGTCCGGATCCGGCCCGGCGTGACATCGATGATCCGCGCTTTGTTGTGGACCGAGTCGGTGATCACGCCTGCCTGGCTGCCGGTGAAGCTCTGGGCCTCGTGACCCAGGTTTTTGATCGCCATCGCCAGCAGGGCCATGGAGATCCGCTCTCCGGCGGTCAGCAGCATGTCGAACTCCCGCCCGGCAGGAATCGGGGATACCTGCTCGGCGAGATCAATCAACTCATCCGTCGTGTCACCCATCGCCGACACCACGACGACCACCTGGTGGCCGTTCTTCTTGGCGTCGACGATCCGCTTGGCGACTCGCTTGATGCCTTCGGCATCCGCTACGGAGGAGCCTCCGTACTTCTGCACGACAAGGCCCACGTGCGCTCCTCGCTCATTCCGTCTCGTACCGCACACTGCGGTCGGCTCAGTCTAACGAGCGGCCGAATGCCACCCGGGTGTTACCGCATCGTGAGATGTCCCGCCCACGACGTGATCACTCGGCCCTGTCGCCGAGTGGTGCCGACGGCCCCGGTGGGTCCGGCCGCTCCAGGACCGCACATGCCCCCTCAGGGAGGGCCCACTCGGAAAAGTGCGCCGAAAGTGTGCCGAGTCACACCCGCCGATGAGCCTGAGTTTTCAAGCACTAAGGTTCCGGCTGTGCGCGTACTTCTGGTGGAAGACGACGAGCCGATCGCCCAGTCGCTCCGGCGCGGCCTGACGCGATACGGCTTCGAAGTGGAGTGGGTCACCACGGGCCGGGACGCCCTGGCCCACCACGAGGCATACGACGTCGTCCTCCTCGATCTCGGACTGCCCGACACCGACGGCCTCGACGTCTGCAAGGCCCTGCGGGAGCGCGGCGACGTGCCGATCATCGTGATCAGCGCGCGCAGCGACGAGACGGACCGGGTGGTGGGCCTGGAACTCGGCGCCGACGACTACGTCTCCAAGCCCTTCGGCGTACGAGAGGTCATCGCGCGCATACGGGCGGTGATGCGCCGCATGCAGCCGCGCGGCACCGAGGCGCCGGCGGAGGCCGGCCCCGACCGGTACGGGCCGCGCCTGACCATCGACCGCAAGGCCGCCCGCGTACGAGTGGACGACGAGGAGCTGGCCCTCGCGCCCAAGGAGTACGACCTGCTCGCGTTCCTCACCCAGGAGCCCGGCGCGCTGATGTCGCGCGAACAGATCATGGAAGCGGTCTGGGACGCGAACTGGTTCGGGCCGACCAAGACGCTGGACGTCCACGTGGCGGCGCTGCGGCGGAAGCTCGCGGACGTGATCACGATCGAGGCGGTTCGGGGGGTCGGCTTCCGGCTGATCGTGAACGACGGCGACGGCGGCAAGGGCACGTCATGATTCGTCAGCTCGTCCGCAGTTACGTCCTGCTCGTCGCCGTCGCCATCGCCCTGTTCACCGTGCCGGTGGCCTTCACGCTCACCCACCAGTTGCGAGACGACACCGCCCTGTCCGTCGAGCGCGAGGCCAACACCATGGCGTTGCTGCTGGGCACCGGCAACGAGGCCTCCTGCCAGGGGCTGGAAGAGGTGGCCACAGCGTACAGCGAGCGGTCGCCCGACGATGTCCAGGTGTTCTCCAATGAGCCGTGCGCGGGGAAGGTTCCGCAACCGGACCGGGACGCGGCCCTGACCAAGGCCCTGGAGGAGGGCGACTCCACCACCGACTGGGGCTCCAACTTCATCTGGGGCCCGAAGCTGATGGTTACCGTCCCCGCCCACGCGGTTTCGGCGGACGACGGGGGGAAGGCCGAGGGCCCGGTCGTCGGCGCCGTACGGATCGAGTACTCGACCGAGGACCTCACCAAACGGCTGTGGAACATCTGGGGCTTCCGGGCGATCCTCGCGGTGCTCGTCCTGGCCGTCGCCGCCGTGATCGGCACCGTAGCGGCCCGCCGTCTCACCCGCCCCCTGCGTCAACTCAACGACATGGCAAGCAAGTTCAGCGACGGTGACCTGACGGCCCGTTCCCCCGTGACGGGCCCCCAGGAGACACAGACCCTGGCTCGCACCCTCAACCAGGGCGCCGAACGCCTCGACACGCTGATGTCCGCGCAGCGCATCTTCGTGGCGGACGCATCCCACCAGCTCCGTACGCCTCTGACGGCGCTGCGCCTGTCGCTGGACAACATCGCGGACGGGGTGGACGACGAATTCGTCAAGGAGGACGTGGAGCAGGCGACTGCGGAGGTGGTCCGGATGAGCCGCCTGGTCAACGACCTGCTGGTTCTGGCGCGGGCCGAGGCCAAGGTGACCGCCGCGGAACCGCTGCCGCTCGGTGACGTACTGGAGGAGCGGCTCGCGGTGTGGCGGCCGGCCGCCGACGAGCGCGGAGTGTCCATCGCGCTCAGGGGGAGTGCCGACGGCCGGCTTCTTGTGCTGGCCAGTCCCGGTCATCTGGACCAGGTCCTGGACAACGTGCTCTCAAACGCCCTGGAGGTCTCACCGGACGGCGCGGCGATCACCGTCAAGGTGGAGTCCAAGGGCGACCAGGTGGTGCTGAAAGTGCTGGACCAGGGCCCCGGTATGTCCGAGGCCGAGAAGTCCCGCGCCTTCGACCGCTTCTGGCGCGGTCAGGGCCTCACCGGGCGGTCCGGCTCCGGTCTCGGCCTCGCCGTCGTCAGACAGCTGGTGACGGACGACGGCGGGACCGTTGCGCTGGAGGACGCTCCCAGGCGTGGTTTGTGCGTGGCGATCAGCCTTCGGGCAGCGTCGAAGAGTGATGGTTGACGATCTTCCACTTGCCGTCACGCTTCTCGTACTCGTACGTGTAGCGGGCCTCGACGACCCTCTTCTCACCGGTCTCGGGGTCGGTGACGTGGAAGTTGTACAGGCCGGCGTCGATCGCGGAGTCATTGTCGAGAACGTTGATGACGGTCTTGACCTTCTCGCCCCGCGGCTTGTTCTCGAGGAAGTGCTCCATGTAGTCGACGATGCCGGCGCGGTCCGTACGCACCTCGGGGGACAGGGTGGGCAGCAGCACCGCGTCCTTGGCGTAGAGGTCGGCCACCTTCTCGGCGTCGCCGGTCTGCAGGGTCGCGTTCCACTTGTCGAAGAGGGCGGCGACCTCCTTCTTCGAAGGCTTGGCGGCCTTCTCGGGAGTGGCCGCGCTGATCCCCGCGGTCACCGTGGCAACGGAGACGACGGCGGTGGCGGTGACGAGGGCGGCACGTATGTGGGTCTTGCGGGTCATCGCAACTCCAGTGCGGTCTAGGCGAGTTGCTCCCTTTCCGCTACCTCTGCGGTGGGAGTGACTCCAGACTCGCGTGGCGCTGGTTAGGACCCATGCAGCGGACGTACAGGGGTGGGTCAAGATCCGTCCAAAGACGGAGGGTGACGCTTTGATTACGCCTCCCCGAGGGCTCATCCCGAGCGCTCATCCCGAGGGCTCATGAGGGAGGATTCGGCACTGTGACGGGTGGATGGGCGGGGAACTTGCTGCTGGGCGGCATCATTCTGCTCGGGTCCTCCGTGCAGTGGCTGACCGGTATGGGCTTCGCGCTGGTCGCCGTACCCGCCCTCGTGCTCGTACTCGGCCCGACCGAAGGCGTCGTGCTCGCGAACTGCGCGGCCGGGGTCATCTGTCTCGTCGGGCTCGCGGGTGGGTCGCGGCAGGTGCGACTGCGGGCGATGGTGCCGCTGTGCGTGGCAGCGGCGTGCACCGTACCGGCCGGGACATGGGTGGCCCGGCGACTGCCCGAGCCTGTCCTGCTCGCCTTCATGGGGACGCTGGTGACGGTGGCCGTGCTGCTGGTCATGGGGGGTGCCCGGGTGTCAGCCCTGCGCGGGGGCGGGGGCGCGGTGACTGCGGGGGCACTGGGCGGGTTCATGAACTCGGCGGCGGGCGTCGGGGGACCGCCGGTCTCCCTGTACGCGGTCAACGCGGGCTGGCCGGTACGGGAGTTCGTGCCGAACGCGTTCTTCTACGGGGTGGTGGTGAACGCTTTCTCGGTCGCCGCGAACGGGGTGCCCCATCTCAGCACGCCCGTCTGGCTGTTGGCCGCGATCGGCATGGCCGCCGGAGCCGCCATCGGGCGAGTGCTCGCCCCTCGGGTTCCGGAGAAACGGGCCCGGGTGCTGGTGCTGCTGCTGGCGCTGGGCGGGGGCCTCACGACTTTGGGGAAGGGACTCTGGGGGCTGTAGAGGTTTGCACCTCAGCTCCCTCAGTCCACGAACTCCTTGAGGGGCTCGGTGTCCAGGGTGATGTCCACAGGTGCCGGGAGCTTGACGGCCGCCCCGAAGGGCAACTTCTCCTCTCGCCGGTAGCGGCAGCCCTCGGGCTGCGAGAACACGACGACCGAGCAGTCGTCACGGTCGATGAGGAGGTAGACGGGGATGCCTGCGGCCGCGTAGCCGTCGGGCTTCTCGATGCGGTCGCGCCGGTTGGTGTCGGAGTCGTACGACGTGACCTCCACAGCCATCAGCACCGTGTCCGCACTCGACCACTCGCCATGCCCCTTGAGGCCGCCTTTGGGGACCAAGATCCCGTCGGCGCGGGCACGCCCCCCCCCGGATGATCTTCGCCGTCCGCTCGTCCGCGTCGCAGGTGGCGCACGCCATGATCACGCGGGTCACACGGGCGCGGAGGGGGCGGCCAGGGCTGGTCTCGCCGGTGCTGTTCTTCTGCGGGGGCATCTTCGACTCCAATCGGTTGCGGGCGAGTCCGCCCGGGTTCGTGACGGTGGGCGGCAGCCCGTCTGTCAGCGCACGGGTCATGTCGGCCGGGGTGGCGCCTCGGGACAGCCACTCGGCGGCGCGGGGTTCGAGCGCTCGGCACTCGGCTTCGGAGAGCGCCATACGGGGGTCTGCGGTGCGGAGTTGGGCGAGTGCGAGGTATGCGGCGCTGGGCTCGGGGGTTGGTTCTGCCTCCGAAGTCGGCTCGACATCCGGGGCCGGGGCCGCATCCGGAGCGAGGGCTGGAGCCGGCGCGGCGAACTCCATTCGGGCAAGTCCCGGCTGGTAGTTCTGGGTTACGTCCCTGCCGTGGCGCTCTCGCGTGAACTCGGCCCACCACTCCAGTGACCTGGGCGTACGCGACCAGTACGTCCGCGTCACCCATCGCATCGAGTTGTCCTCGACGGTGATGTGTTCCTTGATCCAGCGGAGGTGGCCGAACTCGGTGAGGCTCCTGAGGGACGTACGGGATGCCTGCTGGCCGTAGCGGGGGTGCTCGGCCGCGATCACCTTGTGGCCCATGGCGTGGCCGTCGTCGAGGTGGTCGATGAAGATGGCGAACTCGGCGTCTCGGGGGCACAGATGCGCGAAGTCCGCGTCCGCGTGCGGGGATTCGTCACCCACGGCGCGCTTTCCGTAACCCGTTTTGGCCATGGGGTGGGTGGGGCGCGGCAGGACAGGGTTAGGCTGGGCGTAAGCCACGATCGACTCGCATTCGATCCGTAGGTCAGGCCCCGGAGCCGGTGTTGGTAGCACCGACCGGGGCCGAACTATTTGCTCGTTTGCCGCGAACCTAGAGTGACTTTACGTTCAGATGCAAGCCGATCACGGAACGTCACTCTTACGAGCTACGCGCCTTCAACTCACGTACAGGCTTGCTTGGTTGGGTTAATCCCCCACCAGACCAGAACCCAGGGGAAAAGCTCGGGTCTCGGAGCTCAAGCTCCGGGCTGAACTGCGGAGATGAAGGCGGACCAGACGAGGACGGGGATCATCAACTCCGGGCTGGTGACGGCGAGTTTGGTATCGCGTACACGGACCGTGGTCGGGGTGACAGCGACTTCGACGCAGTCGGAGCCTTCGGAGTCGCTGTAGCTGGACTTGAACCACTTCAGCTGCTCGCTCACAGGTCCTCCGTCATCCGCTCGATGAAGGTGGCCGACTCGGCAGGGCCGAGGGCCACCGCACGGATCATGCTAAGCCGCTCGGTGTGCTTCCAGACCACTTCCGCATCAGAGGTGAACTGGCTCACCGACTGGCCCTCAGATAGCGCGTAGCGCTCTCGGTCACGGGTCTCCATCAGCACCATCGGCCCCATGAGAGCGGCCGGGATCGCCCGCGCGAAGGGCAGCACCTGGATCGTGACGTTGTTGCGGTTACCTGCGGCCAGCAGATGGAGGAGTTGGTCCTTGTCGACCAGCGGGCCGCGCAATGCAGCCTCGTACAGCACGAAGCTCAGAGCCACCGGAGGCTTGCGCGTGAGTAGCTCCTGTCGTTCCATCCGCGCCGCAACGCGCTCCTCGACCGTCTGTTCTTCGAGGGGCGGGCAGTGGTCACCGATCAGTGCCCGCGCGTGAGGCTCCGTCTGCAACAGCCCAGAGATCAGCGCCACTTCGTACGACCATCGACTGATCGCCTGCTGCTCGAACAACATGAAGTCCTGAGCCCGAGCCGGAAACTTCTCCTTCTGCAGATACTCCTTCGCCGCGCTCAGCAACCCTTCCGCCCGGCACAACTCATCCGCCGCGTCCAGCACACGCGGCGTCGGCATCCGTACGCCCTGCTCCATGGACTTGATGGTGTCCGGGGAGTAGTTGGCGGCGGCGCCCAACTCCTCACGGCTGACGCTTGCCTTGATACGCCACCGCTTCATCTGGTTGCCGCTGTAACGCCAGTTGATCGGCGACGGCGTAGAGGAGTTGTACTGGACTGACGCTGCGGCCACCTCCGACTGATACAACCCGGCATGTATCCCCTCAGTCACTACCGAGCGTATCCGGGCGCTCGCCATCGTGTGACCATGACGAACGCAATCCCTCACCACCGCCCCGAGTGGGTCCCCCTCGCCGGCCACCAACTCCGCGTATCCGGCGTCCACTTCGACGCGATCCGCATCCAGGGTGTACGAGGAGAACAGGTCGCCGCCGAACTCATCGAGGCGGCCGACGGCGACGCGGGGCCCGTTGTCTGCGAGGCGGTCGGGTTCCGGTGGATGTACTTCCTGCTGGCACCCGGAGCTGCGCGGACATGCGACTGGCCGCTGGGCGTGCAGCGGTTCGGCAGGGCCGGGAGCCGTACGGTCACGTACATCGGGGTGCCGGCACTGGACGGGAACACGTGGCCGTTGCAGTGGTACAGCGAACCGACGGTCACAGCGCCTTACGTGGAGGCGGGGCGGCTTCGGGCGGTGCTCGGCCCTCGCGGAACATGACGGCGGAGCGCCTGCGGCAACTGCTCATTGCCATGTGAGGGCAGCCTCGAAGACCTCGCGATTGGCTGTGGTGTACGCGTGCTCGCGCCGAGACCAGGCGATGCGGTCGGCGATCTGTCGGCAAGTGGCCTCAACGGCCCCCGGATTGACCTGTACCTCCGCCCAGAAGCGAGCATTGCGGGCCTGGCGTTCCAGCACCGCATCGACGAGTACACCCCGCTCCGGGCCGACCAGACCATAGGCGTCAGCCAGCACACGCACCTGCGCGGCCTGGACAGCGACTGGTGGCGCCTGGGCTTTGGACGAAACGCACCACAGCCAGGCCACATAGCCGAGATCCTCCAGCGGGCTGCCTGGCGCGGCCGTGTCGAAGTCGATGAAGGCGACCGGTGTCTCGTTCTGGAAGACGGTGTTGTTGGGTCCCAGATCGTGGTGGCACACGACCTGGTGCGGCCCTGCGAGGCGGCTCCGACGGGTTGCGTCGTGCATGGCACGCACAAGGTCGCCGACTGCGGCGACCTGCCCGTCGGTCCACTGCTGGAGCTTGGGCGGAACCCAGCCCGGAAGATAGCTGAACGTGTCCCGCCCCGCTTCGTCCCGGCCCAGATAGCGCGGCGCTCCCGCGAACCCTCGGTTCTCCAACAAGCCGAGCAACGCGGCAACGAACGGCGAAGCCGCCGAAGCCGGTCTGCGGACAGTGTCGGCGACGCGGACGACACCCTTGGTGAGACGGCCTCCGGCCAGCGGAACGACGTCATCAGAGGCGTCGGCCATACCGCGAGTTCCTCCTGGGCAGGGTCAGCCTGCTCTGTTACTCCCGCATCCGGCGCTTGACCTCAGCCCAGCTGCTGCACCGGCTCACCGCGCTACTTGACCTCCCGCAACCCCAGCGGCCCCGCCAGTTCCTCCGCCATGACCTTGCCGGCCTCCTCCTCCAGGGCGTCCTCGCTGAGGTCCTGGTCGGTGTCGAGGCCGTTGAGTTCTTCCAGGGGCTGGTTCAGGCGTACGTGGGCCACCAGGGACTGGAGGGCCCGGAGGGTGGCGGAGGCTGTGGAGCCCCAGTTGGAGAAGTAGGAGAACTGCCACCACCACAGGGCCTCCGTGGTGCGGCCCGCACGGTAGTGGGCCATGCCGTGCCGGAGGTCGGTGATGACGTCGGCCAGGTCGTCGGAGATACGGGCGGGGACCCGGCCCTTGCGGTGCTCGTACGGGTCGAAGACCTCGGAGTAGACATCGATCGGGTCGAGCAGCGCGGCCAGGCGCTCGCGGAGTTCGTCCACGTCCGGCTCGGGGCCGAGGTCGGGCTCGTAACGCTCCTCGGGAAGGATGTCCTCGTGGGCGCCCAGGCGGCCGCCCGCCAGCATCAGCTGGGAGACCTCGAGGAGAAGGAAGGGCACAGCCGAGTCCGGCTCGTCGCCCTTGGCCACCTCGGTGACCGCGACGAGAAAACTCTCGATCTGGTCCGCGATCTGGACCGCGAAGTCACCCGGGTCCTGAGCGGTCTCGTGCAGCGTGGCGTCAGACATCTAGAAGCCGACCTTCCTCATGAGCAAAAACACGTTCAGACATCCAGGAGCCGCCCTCTCGCGAAGGCGCGGCCGTCTCGGTGGCGTTCATCTCAGCCATCTCAGATATCTCAGACATCGAGCAACCGCCTCCCCTCGAAGGCCCGGCCCAGGGTGACCTCATCGGCATACTCGAGGTCACCGCCGACCGGCAGACCGCTGGCCAGGCGGGTGACCTTGAGGCCCATGGGCTTGATCATGCGGGCGAGATATGTGGCCGTCGCCTCGCCCTCCAGGTTCGGGTCCGTGGCCAGGATCAGCTCCGTGACCGTGCCGTCCGCCAGGCGGGCCAGGAGCTCTCTTATCCGCAGGTCGTCCGGGCCGACGCCCTCGATCGGGCTGATCGCGCCACCGAGCACGTGGTACTTGCCCCGGAACTCCCGCGTCCGCTCGATCGCCACGACATCCTTCGGCTCCTCCACCACGCAGATGACGGCGAGGTCGCGGCGCGTGTCGCGGCAGATGTTGCACAGCTCCTCCTGCGCGACGTTCCCACAGGTGGCGCAGAAGCGGACCTTGGCCTTCACTTCGAGCAGGGCCTGCGCGAGACGCCGTACGTCCGTCGGCTCCGCCTGCAGGATGTGGAAGGCGATCCGCTGCGCGCTCTTGGGACCGACGCCGGGGAGCCGCCCCAGTTCGTCGATGAGGTCCTGGACCACGCCTTCGTACAACGGATTGCCTTCCTGTTCACGCTCTCTCGGTACGTACCGTAATCGCGCTTGTCTTCTTGGTACGTACGGTAGTTGGCGTCCGGCCTTCTTAGAAGAGACGGCCGGATTGACTTAGAACGGCAGGCCGGGGATGCCGCTGCCGCCACCCAGGCCCTGGGCCAGCGGGCCGAGCTTCTCCTGCTGGAGCGCCTGCGCGTTCTCGTTGGCCGCCTGGACCGCCGCGACGATCAGGTCGGCGAGGGTTTCCGTGTCCTCGGGGTCCACGGCCTTCGGGTCGATCTTGAGGGCGCGCAGCTCGCCGGAGCCCGTCACGGTCGCCTTCACCAGGCCGCCGCCCGCCTGACCGTCGACCTCGGTGCGCGCCAGCTCCTCCTGCGCGTTCGCGAGGTCCTGTTGCATCTTCTGGGCCTGCTGGAGCAGCTGCTGCATATTGGGCTGGCCACCACCGGGAATCACGATCAGCTCCTGGTTTCGTACGGCTGTCCGGGCAGGGGTCTTCCGCCCGCGCGGGCGTTTCCCCGTCTGGGCATGAGCCTACGTGGTCTACAGCGGCATCGCTCCAGCACTCTTTCGAGTGAGGCAAGGCGATTGCCTATACCTGATCAAGGACCACGTCCGAGCGTAAAACCCCCGATACCGGGGCCATCGCCACCCATTGGGAGGTAGTAAGGGTTGGGCGCTTCAGCAGCTTGCGGCACCCTTGCGCCACGGTACCGTCACGCAACGTAACGATGAGGGAGCGTCGGTGAGCCAGCCGGAGATGCAGCCCGAGGGGTCGGCCCAGGACGGTCGGGGTGACGGGCGGGGGGACGGTGTAGCCGACGGATACGGGAGCGGTGTTCTGCCCGGTGCGCCGGCGCCCGGTGATCTGATGGGGCGGCCGTTTCCGGTCGGTGACTGGACGGAGCCGGCTGAACGGCTCCATGAGCTGTACCGGTGGGTGGAGGCGGGGGCACTCGCCACGGCCTCCTGGTATCTCGCCGGGCGGGGGTGGAAACGGCGGGGGGCGCGGGCGCTTCGGGCCGGTACGGCTGTGGGGGCGGTGGCCGGAGCGGCGTTTCCGGTGCTCGACCTCGCAGGGGTGGTGGACGGTGCGGCCCCCTGGGGTTATCTGGCGCTCCTGGGTGGGGTCGCGTGTGTGGCGGTGGACCGTTTCTTCGGGGTCACGTCCGGGTGGATAAGGGATGTGGCCACGGCGCAGGCCGTGCAGCGGCGGCTCCAGGCGCTGCAGTTCGACTGGACGTCGGAGTGTGTGCGGGAGGTTCTCGGGCCTACGGAGGGGACGGCTGCGGATGCCGCCGAGCGGTGCCTCGGGGTGTTGCGGCGGTTCTCCGAGGACGTTACGGAGCTGGTGCGGGCGGAGACTGCGGACTGGATGGTGGAGTTCCGTACCGGGTCCGCTCCACTGGGCCTGCAGTCCTCTGTGTCCGGGGCTTCGCGGCCGGACTCTGGTTCGGGCGGGCGGCCGCCGCTCACTCCGGGGGCGCGGCCGAACATGCCTCGGCAGCGGCCGCCGGAGGCTCGGTGACGGCTACGCCTGCGGAGCCGGGAACGCCACCGGGCTCCGATACCCCCGCCCTGCTCACCGCCCGGACCCCCGGTGGGCTCCATGGCCTTGGCCTGGTGAGGGAACGCCGTAACTTGCCGTCGTTCTGCACGCGTCAGGCAGCGCAAGGGTGCCCCGGGATTCAGCCGGCCTCGTCGCTCCTGGCCTTCTCGTCGCAGAGCTTGCCCCCGGTCACCGTCTCGCACGGCACGTGCCCATGGCCGCGGATCACGCTCTGGCCGGTGCCCCGGCGCACATAGGCGAGGAAGCTGTCGGCGAGGGAACTCGCGGAGGGGCGGCGGTAGGTGTAGGCGTACTCGAGGCCGTAGTAGGGGTAGGCGGTCCCACCCTTCTCCAGGTTCTCGACGGAGGACTGGTGGCCGTCGATGGCGAGCCGACGCAGGCCGCGCCGCTCGGTGGCCTGGCTGAGCTCGCTGTAGCCGATGGAGCCGGGGATCTCGGCGAGCGTGTCGAGCACCTGCTGCGTGGAGTCGAGTTCGCAGCGCGTGACGGGGGAGGACGCGTCGTCCTTGCTGCGGCAGTCCAGCGAGGTGCTGGGCACCAGCACGGGCTTGAACGCAGTCGACCCGGTGAGCGTCAGCTCGCCCGTCTCGCATTCGATCGGCGGCGGGGTGTCGTCCCGGGCGACGATGATCGTGGCCAGGGCGATCACGCAGAGCGTGAGCAGCACGGTGATCAGCCGGGCCGCGCGGCTGAACAGCGGCGGCTGGTCGTCCGGTGTCGCACTGCGGTTGGGGTGCACCTCGCCGTCGCGGATGCCGCCGATGAGCCGTATGCCGCAGCCGACGTCCCCGCCCGACAGCAGCACGAGCATCTTGAAGTGCTCGCCGCGGTTGAGCGGGACGCGGGGGATGCGCAGGACGCCGTCCTGATAGCCGAAACCCGCGGCCGGAGTGAAGTGGTCCATGAGGTGGTCGGTGCCGGCCGGCTGCGTGACCGACACACCGCGGATCACGCGGTCGCTGAACACCGCGGTGAGACCGTGCCGTTCGCGCCCGGTGTAGTCGCTGTCCGCGATGCTCTGCGAGCCGTCGTTCTCGACGCGCAGCAGCACCAGCGTCGCATCCGACATGTCCGGGGCCTCGTCGAACAACCCGAGCCGTACGTTCGCGCGGCCCGAACGCACATCGTGGCCGATGGGGTTGTCCATCTGCACGCGGTAGCCGATCCTCCCCCACTGCCTTAAGGGCGTGGGAGGTGCCCCCACCGGCGCGGCACCCGGCGCTCGTACCAGACCATCACGGCGGACGCCACGACACCGACCACTGCCGTCGTCAGCGCGATGACATTCTCCGCGCTCAGCCAATCCTGCACGTGAGCCACTCCCCCGAGCACTACGCGGCGCGCGCCTGCCGGGGATCAAAGTACGGCTCGCGATGGGGACAT
The DNA here is from genome assembly GCF_039532825.1 of Streptomyces vastus. Classification (NCBI taxonomy): domain Bacteria; kingdom Bacillati; phylum Actinomycetota; class Actinomycetes; order Kitasatosporales; family Streptomycetaceae; genus Streptomyces; species Streptomyces vastus. Next base: position 117,215 of record NZ_BAAASJ010000033.1, on the reverse strand, counting down.
TGCGGACACGACAGCGGAAGTTCAGCTTCAGTTCAGCGAGTTCACAGAGTTGTGGTCAACTCGCCCCTCAGTCCGCCTTGTTGTACGTCAGCTCGCCGCTGCCCGCCGTGTTCACACGGCGCAGGCTGCCGTCCGGGAGGATGGTCAGCTCCGTGGCCTCGCCCGGGGTGCAGGAGGTGGGCGGTTCGCCGACGGTGACCGTTGACGGGCCGATACGGAGCGGGCCGCCGGCGGTCGGGGGCTCGGCCAGTTCCGCCTGGAACACGCAGTGGTACGTACCCTCGCCGTTCGCTCCCTCCGGGCCGTCCGCCGTGAGCGAGAGCACGATGTCGCCCACCTCGCCCTGCTGGATGGTGAGCCGACGGGTGTTGCCCCCGTCGCCGGTGTCGAACACCGCCGTCCAGCTGCCGAGGTACTCGGTGGGGATCGAGCCGCCTGCCGGGGTCTCCTCCGCGGTCTTCGACGGCTGGGCGGTCGGATCCTGGGCCGGGCCCTGGTTGGTCGGGTCCGCCGTCGCGGGTGCGCTCGTCGTCGGTGATGCCGTGGGTTCGCCACCCGCGCGGTTGTTGTCCCCGCCGCCGCTCATCAGCGCGTAGACCGAGCCTCCCGCGGCGAGCGCGACGACCAGGGCCACCACGATCAGGAAGGCGGTGGAGCGACCGCTTCGCTGGGGTGGCTGCTGCGGGGCGCCGGCTCCCGGCCCGTACGGAGGCCCGTACGGGAGAGTCGAGCCCGGCGCGGGCGCGTACGCCGGCGTCGCACCCCAGGTGCCGGGCTGCTGCGGATAGCCGTATCCGGCGGGCTGCGGGTGCTGCTGCGGATAGCCGTAGGCCGGGCCCGGCGGATGGGGCGGCGGAGTCGTCGGACCGGAGCCGCTCACCGCCGTGGGCAGGTGATCCAGCGGGGCGCTGCCCGGCGCGCCGGGCCGGGGCGGGGCGGAGTCGTCGGAGGCGGGGGCGTGTTCGGGGGCGGCTTCGGGGACGGGGGCGTGTTCGCGGCGGCGGGCGTGGGGCTTGGCGGCGGCCGCCGCGGCAGCGGCCGGCCCCGCCGCACCTCCCGCGGAGCCCGCCGGACCGGCCGGCCCCGCCGTCTCCTCGGCGCCCGCGTCGGCCTCGACCGCCTTGCCCGGAAACCCCGGATTCTCCGTCTCCTCCGGAGCCTCAGGGTTCTCGGTGTCCAGCAACTGCACGGCATGCCGCCCCAGTTGGGCCACCAGCATGCTCGGCAGCCAGGGGTCGCGGCTACGGCCGTCGGCGACGGTGTCCTCCGCACCGGTACGTTCAAGGATGTCGTCGAGACTCGGGCGGGCGGCCGGGTCCTTGCGCAGACAGATCCGTACGAGATCGGCGAGGCCCTCCGGCAGCCGCTCCAGGTCCGGTTCCTCCTGCGCGATGCGGAACATCAGGGCGTGCACCCCGCTGTTGGCCGCGCCGAAGGGAAGCTCGCCGGTAGCCGCGTACGCGAGGATGGAACCCAGGCAGAAGACGTCGCAGGCGGGTGTGATGCGGTCGCCCCGCACCTGTTCGGGAGCCATGAACCCGGGCGAGCCGACGAGCGCGCCGGTACGCGTCAGTCCTCCGTCGGTCACCGTCTCCAGGGCGCGTGCGATGCCGAAGTCGATGACGCGGGGGCCGTCGATCGTGACGAGTACGTTCGAGGGCTTGAGGTCGCGATGGACGATCCCGGCGGCGTGAATGTCCTTGAGCGCGTGGGCGAGTCCGGCCGCGAGGATGCGTACGGAACGCTCGGGCAGCGCGCCATGGTCGTGCCCGACGACGGTCTGGAGGGAGGGCCCGGCGACATAGCCGGTCGCCACCCACGGAATCGCGGCTTCCGTGTCCGCGTCGAGCACGGGCGCTGTCCAGTACCCCCCGACCCGCCGCGCGTTCTGCACCTCCTGCCGGAACCGCGCCCGGAACTCCTCCTGCTCGGCGAGCTCCTGCCGCACCAGCTTCACGGCGACGGTACGGCCCCGGTCGGAACGCGCCAGATATACGTTCCCCATTCCGCCGGACCCCAGCCGCGCCAGCAGCCGGTACGCGCCGATCCGCCCCCCGCCTCCGGCCTGGGGGATGCCCATCGGCTCCCCCTGTCCCAGCTTCTCCATGGCCGGCGCCCTCCCCTGCGTGTGCGACAGAGTGAGGATAGTGCGGACATACGGGGAAGAACGTCGGGCGGTCTCTACAGGTCCGTAACAGCCGACGCAGGCGACGAGACCTGGTCGAGCGCCTGTGACAGGCGTTCCAACACGCGTACGGTCTCGTCGAAGCCCTCGTCTGTGAGGGCGTCCGCGAGGCGGTCGGCGAGGGCCGCGTGGCCGGGGTGGATCTTCGCTATGGCGGTGCGGCCGTCCTCGGTCGGAGTGAGCAGCTTGGCGCGGCGGTGGGCGGGGTTGGGTGCGTACTCGGCGAGGCCTCGCTCGACGAGGAGGTCGGCGATCCGTTGCACGCTCTGGCGGGTGATGCCCATCGCGCGGGCGATCCCGGAGACGGGGAGGGGTTCGGTCAGTACGGCTCCGAGGACCTGCCACCAGGCGGCGGTCAGTCCGGCGGGCCGGGCCAACTCGTCTGCCACGGACAGGAATTGACCGTTGAGCCGGAAGACGCCGAGGGCGCTGCGGCTGAGCAGGTCCTGACGCTCGCGGCTCACTGACCGGCCGCCTCGAGGACGGCGTACGCCTCCGGGTCCGAGTCGTGGAACAGCCGGTACCAGGCGTCGAGCACGTCACCCTCGTACACGCCGAGCAGCCGGAACACCTCGCGGGCGAAGGCGACGGGTTCGGTGGGCCCGGCGGTGATCAGCTTCCCGTCGGTCACGGCGTCGGCGTCGACGTACCGCTCGCCGCCCTTGTATCCCGTGGCGGCCAGATAGAAGGAGACGGCGCTGGTGTGCTTGCGGTCGTCGAGCAGCCCCTCGCGGGCCAGCCCGGCGGTGGCTCCGCAGATGGCTGCGACGGGGACGTCGGCGTCCTGGAACTCCCGCGCCTTGCGGGCGAACGGCACGAGATCGTCGCCCGTCTCCCAGAGGCCGGCGCCGGTGAGGATCAGCAGGGAGCTGTCCTCGGGGCGAAGGCCGGAGAGGACGAGATCCGGCTGGATGCGTACGCCGCCGATGGTCTTCACGAGCTCACGGTCGAGGCCCACCGTACGGACCTCGTACCCGGCACGCGCGAGATACGCGATCGCGTGACCGGTCTCCCAGTCGGCGAAGGTGTCGTAGACGGCGAGATGGACGGGCTTGCGGGGTGTCGTGGCGACCATGGCTCCTCCTTGGGCGGCCCTGAGCCCATGTAAGCATGCTGTCATTTCGACAGTGTGCTGTCAATAAGTGATCCTCGCAAACCCGAACGCGTATGGTGACGTGCTCGTAGATATAAGCGAGTACTGACCCGATCGGGGAGGACCTGGACCATGCCCGGCACCGGCGGCAACGGCGCCGTGACGCGCAGCACGCTGCGGCAGCAGATCGCGGACGCGCTGCGTGACGAGGTGCTGGCCGGGCGTCTCCAGCCGGGCCAGGAGTTCACGGTGAAGGAGATCGCCGAGCAGTACGGTGTCTCCGCGACCCCCGTCCGCGAGGCACTGGTCGATCTGTCGGCGCAGGGGCTGCTGGAGGCGGACCAGCACCGTGGTTTCCGGGTGCACGAGTACTCGCTCGCCGACTACCGGGGCATGATCGAGGCCCGCGGCCTGGTCACGGACGGCCTGTTCCACCGGTACCTGGACGAGAAGTCCGACATCAGCCGGGCCGCCCGCGCCGCCCTGGAAGCGCGGGCCGACGATCCTCGCCCCGCCGCCGTCCTCGCCGGAGTACGGCGCCGGGGCGAGGAGGCCGAGCGGGCCGCCGCGGCCGGTGACCTGAACATCCTGATCGGCTACGACCTGCGCTTCTGGCGTGAGCTCGGCAATCTCTTCGGCAACCCTTACCTCGCCGACTTCCTGCACCGGCTGCGCGTCCAGTCCTGGGTGTGCGCGGTCCAGTACCTGCGTACGGTGGATCTGCGGGGCCGGCTCTGGGCCGAGCACACCGCGCTCGTGGACGCCCTGGCGCGCCGCGACGCGGATGCCGCGCACGAGATCGTCACCGCGTACAACGCGCACTCGCTCGCGCTCATCGAACGGCTGGCGGCGGGATGAGCGGGTTTCGTACGACAGGGGCTGACCGCGCTTGACACCCATTACGCTGCTTTGACCATCGTGCTATCCGAGGAGTCATCTGTTGGCCTGTGACCTGTGGCTGGTCCCACTCGTCGACGTGTTGTGCCACACCCCCGACAATCCCTTCGCCGAGGAACTCGCGCTCTACGACAAGGTCCTGGGCGAGGCCGGACTCCCACCGGTGCCGGTGTACCAGTACATGCCGGGACTGTCCGGCGACGTGGCCCCCGTCGCGGGCTTCGACTACGACGCGCTGCACTTCCTGCGCCGTGCGTATCTGCTCCAGGTCTGCCAGCTCGCCGTGACTCCGGTGGACGAACTGGGCGGCGACTACGAGCAGTTGCTGGAGATGTTCGAGGGGACCGCCCAGCAGTCGCACCTGGTCTGGCACTACGACCACGCGGGCGCGTACGTCCCCGTCGACTTCCCGCACCCGCTCTCGAACGACGAACTCCTCGCGGGCGGCGGACCCTTGGGCTCCTCCCAGACCCTGCTGCGCGAGCTGGAGTTCGTGGCCCCGTCGATCGGCATCGACCCCGCGAACCCGCCCCTGCCTCCGGAACCCCCCATGGCCCCCACGTCATTGGAGGAACCGGCGTCTCCCGCCCCCTTCGACGCGAGCCCGTTCGCCCGCGAGCGCCATGTGTGGCTGGGCCTGCACGCGGCGGCGACGCGAAGCCTGGCCCAGGGCTCGATGATCGTCTTCAGCTGACGGGGGACTTACTGCTTCCCCAGAGCCGACAACCCCGACTGCAGGTCGTCGAGGTTCATGACCGGGAGCACCTCGACCTTGGCGCCGAGTTCCATGAAGAAGGGCTCGGCGAGCGGCGGCAGGTCCGAGCTGTCCTGCATGTCGAAGACGAACACGCAGGAGCGCTGCCCTTCGTCGGGCATGAAGTAGGCAGCCTCCGGCTTGATCCTGTCCATGGTCCCCTTGATCAGCTCCGGCAGCTTGCCCTGCCGGATGGCCTCGCTCGACTTCTCGGTGTCCAGGGTCGCCTTGAGCATGACGCGCATCGCATGCACCTCTCCTCGGGGATTCGAGCTGGTCAACTTCTCAGCTTTTGTCCAGTATGTTCCGTGAACGAAGATGAGGCATGTGGACCATGCGGCGTACCCGGGCTCAGCCGGACGGACGCCTGAGGCCGACGACCGCGAGGACGCCGAGGGGCGAGATCGGGGCGCCGGAGAACCGATGCCCGCGCCCGTGCAGGCGCCGTCCGCGGGCATCTCTCTGCGAGGTTCAGCGGCGGGTCGCGCACACGCATAGCCGGGGATCGTCCCTCTTCCGGGGACCCTCAGGAGGCGAGGTCTCCCATCCACACCCGCCGACCCAGTTCATCCAGCTCGGACTTCAGTCGACGGCATTCCGGCAACGCCCTGCCCAGCAGCCGCCAGTACTCAGGTCCATGGCCGGAGACGCGTACATGCGCCAGCTCGTATGCGACAACGTAATCGACGAGGTGGATGGGCAGTTGGAAGGTCGCCCAGTGCAGTAGTGCTCGAGTATGTCGACCGCCTTGCGCCGGATCAGTGGCGGCGACTCGGCCACGTCCCGCGCGGAAAGCGCACCGTACTTCTTCCGCACCCATTCCTGCTGGTCCTCGTCCAGCGGCTCGATGAGGTCCTCGAAGCACTCGTCCAGCCGCTCCTTGTCGCGCACCTCGGCAGTGGTGGCGCGACCTGCATAGCGGACGGGCACGACGACCTTGTCGCGTTCGGCCTCGGTCATGCGGTACGTGTCGAGAAACTCGGGGTTTCCGCCGGGTTCGGTGCTCGGCTCCAGGCCGAAGATGCGCTCGGTGTCGGTGAGCCGGCCCTGCATCAGGGGGGTGCCGGTGAAGCCGATCCGGGCCGCGTTGGGCAGGGCCTTGCGCAGGCAGGCGTGCAGGACGGAGGTGTGCGAGCGGTGCGCCTCGTCGACAAGCACCAGGACCCGGTCCTCGTCGCTGCACTCGGGGAAGATCCGCTCGGCCCGGCTCAGCGTACGGGCGTCCGGCGCGGGGTCGGCGACCTCCTCGGCGCTCTCGCCCGCCTCGACCCGCCGCCGGGCCTGCTCGAAGTCCTCGGCCAGTGCCCGGTCCTCGCCGTCGGCGGTGTCGTTCCCCTCGCCCGTGCCGGGCGCCAGGTCGCCGAGGAACTTCTGGATCGTCGCGAAGATCACCGCCCGCCCGCCGGGACGGCCCCGCCCGGCGGAGCAGGCTCTCCAGGTCCGTACGGGAGGTGGCCTGCCGGATCTCGGAGTCACTGAGCGCCACGGCCCGCCGCAACTGCCGCTGGAGGTCGGTGCGGTCCGTGATCGCGACCAGCGTGATCCCGTTCAGCTCGGGGTCCCGGCTCATGTGCAGCCGCCGGGCCAGGAACTGCATGGTGAAGCTCTTGCCCGCGCCCTGCGTGTGCCAGATGACACCTCCCCGTTCGTCCCGTTCCCCGCCGGTGACGCGGCGACTGGGGCGGGTGCGTAGCCGTGCCACGATCTTCTCGGTGGCGCGGTACTGCTGGTGGCGGCAGACCACCTTGGCCGTCTTGGGCTCGGCGGCGCGGTTACGACGCTTCGTGGCGTCCCCGCTGTCCTCGTCGACGGGCTTCTCGAAGACGTAGTGCCGGACGATGTTGAGCAGGTTGCCGGGCCTGAGGACGATCGCGGTCAGCCGCTGCTGGAGCGTGGGCGCCTCCTCGGGGCCGAGCAGCCCCCAGCCGCGCAGCTCACGGCGCAGCTCCTCCACCCCGTCGTCCCCCGGCCGCGCCGGATCGCCGTAGTCCGGGCTGACGCTGCGCCACAGCGCATAGTGCTGCTCGGCCGAGGAGTACGTCCCGAGCGCGGCATGTGTTCCGTCGGCGGCGACCAGCAGCTGCGCAGGGGCGAACAGGTGCGGTATGCCGCGCGGGGCGCCGGCGCCGTGCCGGGTGTCGTCGTCCAGCGGCCGTCCGGTATAGGCGCGCAGGTCGCGGATGGCCTTGCCCAGCGGGTCGCGTACGTCCGGTGACTTGCACTCGACGACGACCAGCGGAACGCCGTTCACGAACAGGACGAGGTCGAGCACGGACGGCCGCCCGTCCGCGTCGCACACCCGCAACTGATCGACGACAAGGTAGTCGTTGCGAGCCAGGATCTCCTCACGAGACCCCTCCAGCGCCTCGCGCGACCAGTCGAAGAACGGCGTCTTCACGTCCCGTTCGTCCGGCCCCTGCTGCATGACCCCGTGCAGCAGGAGCGTAGTGGCGTCGCGGTTGGCCCCCGGCAGGGACTGGGCGGACACATGGCGCGCGGCGGCGCGCAGTTGCGAGACGGCGTGAGCAGTGTGCGCGTCGTTCTTCATCCAGGCCGAGGTCCGGCGCAGGGCGGCCCGCAGGCGCCGCTCCAGCAGCACCTCCCGTGGTCGCCGCGCTCCCCCGCGTCCCTCAACCGGGCGCCCTCGATGTGCTGCCACCCCATCGCCTTGAGGTGCTCCAGTAACGGCCGCTCCGCCTCGACCTGCTCGGTCGCCCCCCGACCGCCCCGGCTGCCATGCCTGCGCCTCCCCTGCGTCACGGTGATGCGTACGAGGGATCATTGTGCGCCAGCGGCACGCAGGGCGTGAGTGCTATGCCAGATGCAGGATCACGCGAATGCGCTCTTCCACGCGTCGCATCTCGCCCGGAGCCAGCAGGCCGAGGCGTCTGCGGAGCCTCGACACCGACCTGATCACATTCATCCGTTCCAGACGATGTTGCAGATGTAGACGCACTCGTGCCGGGGAACGGCGAGGAACTGGATGAAGCCGCGTCCACCGAAGAGAGGAAAGTTCCTCAGCCCTCCTGGCTTGTCCTCGGGCCTGCTGCCTGCCGTCTCGGCGTCACGTCCGAGCGCGGCAAGTTCGGTGGCAATCCGCTCCACCTCTGCGATCACTCCGACGGGAAGCCCGTCGGTCAGATACTCCTCGCTCGGGTTGTAGTCCCACTTCCAGTCGGTCACAGCCCGGCCTCGGCCTCGGCATCCGCGTGGATCTTCCTGATCTCGGCGATGGCGGCCGTAGGGTCCGTCTCCCCGGCACTCACCACATCTTCCAAGTGGCGCAGGCGGGCAGCACGCGAGGGATACCTCTGGATCGCTACGAACACACCCCAGGTATGGACGAACGAACGCAGCGGTGCGAACGACTGGAGCTGTTGTGCCCTGGTGGTCGCGTCGACAAGATCGCTTATGAACGTCGGCATCCGGCTCGGCGTCAGGCTTTCGACGGCGGTACGCAGGGCACCAGGGGTGAGCGCGGGCATCGGGATGAGCGGCTCGTCGGCCTGCAGATCTGCGGGCAGGGCGGTCACGGTGTGCTCCCGGTCGGTGGGCGTTCGCTGTGTTCTCGACGGTACCCGCAGGCGTCGGCCATACGAAGGGGACGAGTCGACTACGGTCCGCGTGGGCGGCACGTTCGCGTTCGTGCCGCCCACGCGAGAATCCGTTCCTACGGCCAGTGGACTCCCTGGCTGCCCACTGCGGACTTGCGGCAGTCGGGCAGCTTGGACACCGGCGTGATCACCGACGCCGTCGCGTCTTCGAGTGCGTAGCAGAGCTGGGCGTGCAGGACCTCCGCCTCGGCGGGCGTGAGGCGCAGCGCGAGGTCCGACTCAAAGGCACCGTCCCTGCGCAACCAGAGATCGATGGCGAGCATCCCGTCCTCCTCGCGCCGTACGGGCTTGCTGGGTACGCGACTTACCTGCATGCGGGGTGCGCTCATCAGGCCGCCACCCCCACGGGCACCGTCATCCGTCGCCCGACCGGCTCGCCGATCCGATGCCCATGGATCACCTGGGGCCCGACGTCGATCCCGTCGAGCGCGAGCACCAGCGCTCTACGGCGCATGCGCTGCTCGTGCGCGATCAGATAGGGACGGACGCGGGAGGCGGGACGGCGTGCGGGCGCGGTCGCCGTTCTGCGGGACCGCAGCAGGTACGGCGGCAGCGCGGGGATCTCGGCACCGGCGACGAGGAGCCGGTAACCCGGCGGTCGCCGGACCACATCCGACGCCGGGACGGGGACGAGCACGCGCAAGAGGCACGCGAGGAAGAGAACGGCGGCATGCACGAGTGCTCGCGCGAGGCCAGGCCGGATACGGTTGGACATGCTGACGCTCCTACGAGGCGTTGGCCAAGCCCCGGGGTGCCGCAAACACCGCCGGGGCGCTCGACGTTCAGACGGTGACCAATCGACTACCGTCCGACACCAAGGTAGCCGCAATCATGCTGCCGCATCAACATTGATGCGCATTTACCGCGAGTTGGCATGTGTCAACGCCTGCGGACGCCACATGAGGTCGTCGAACTCCCCGGCCTTGACGACTCTTCGAAGTTGAGCGGTGCGGCGGCTTTGTGCGCCTCAGACCTCTGCGCCTAGACCCTCGCGCAAAAACAGTGAGCACGAGGAGAAGAAATGCCACATGGGCGCTCACCTGAGCGGCAAGTGAGCAGGGAAGTCGAAAGTGTGCACCGTTTTCGCGCAAGCATTCCCTCTGAGCCGGACGCCCACCTCATCCGTCTTACCCCCGAGGTCCGTGGACACCCCGCACCGCTCAACTTCGAAGACCCACCTTGACCCCTGCCAGGAACGCCGCGAGCTCGGCAGGAGTCGTGCTGACGATCACGCCAGGATCGTCGCTCTCCCTGACGAGTATCTGGCCGTCGACCACCGCCAGTTCGAGACAGTTGCCCGACTGCTCGGAGTACGACGACTTACGCCACTGAATCTCCAACGTCCTCACGCCCTTATAGCTCGTGCAGCACTTTGCGGATGAAGTCACGCGAGCGTCCCGGGTCCAGGGACCGCTGCTCCATGCGGTCAAGTACAGCTCGGTAGTTGGTGAGGTGGGTCTCGGAGTCCAGGAACGTGACCCCGTACGGGACGTCGATCTGCACGGTGTCGAGCTGACGGACCGGACCACTGGCGTACATCGTGGAACTGCCCGCGCTCGGGAACCCGCCGACCGAGAACGGCACCACCCGTAGGGTCACCGACTCCCGCTCGGACTGCTTCAGCAGCTCTTCCAACTGCCGCCTCACGACGGCACGGTCACCGAACAGCATCCGCAGTGCCGCTTCGTGGAGAAGGAACGAGCAGGCCGGAGGCTCAGGCCGATCGAGCAGAGCCCGGCGCCGCAACCTGAACTCGACCTGGAGGTCGAGTGCTTGCGGCGTCAGCGGCGGGACAGCCTCGCTGAAGACCGCCCTGGCGTAGTCCTCGTGTTGCAACAGCCCCGGAAGGTGCGTGATCTGCACGTGCCGCAGGCTGACGGCGTGATGTTCCAACTCGACCAGGTCGAGCATGAACGAGGCCATGGAGTCCCGGTACTCGTCCCACCAGTTGGAGCCGGTCCGCTCCCTGGCCATGTCCGCGAGCGCGTCGACGTAAGCCTGGTCCGGGCACGAGTAGTTGGCCGCCCATACGCGTACTCGGTCCGCGCTCACCCCGAACCGGGCGGACTCGGTGTTGCTGATCGCCGTCTTGTCCACCCGATGCAACGCGGCGGCCTCGGTGAGGGAGAGTCCGACCTGCTCACGCATCCGTCGCAGCTCAGCCCCGAGCCGCCGCTGGCGGGCGGTGGGTGGCTTACGGATGGGCACGAAGGGCCTCCCGGTAGTTCGCGCCGACGCCGTTCCTACGCGGCTGCGGTGGTGAGCTTTCCACTGAGCAACTTGGCAGCCAGGCCTTGTTTCATCGTGCGAATCTTCTCAAGGTTGTCCATCTCCGCAGCGATTTGCTGATCACAGGCATCCAGCTCGGTGGCCTCGCCCTCGGTGAAGACGTGGACCTGGCGGGGTCTGCTGGATCGGCCCTTCGTCCCTCCTTCGCCCTTCCTCCGCCCGCAGGGACCGGACGTTCGCCACCCGAAATCTCAGCAGCATCCTGCCTCCTTCATGGCGGACAGATTAGTCACACCATGCGGCCGGCGTGGCCTGGTGCGCGGCGTGCGACGGCCGACGTACACAGGGTCGGCCGTCGCACGGCTGCCTCTTGGAAGCAGCGGATGGCGTCCTAGATGAACGAGTTGATCTCGATCGTCTCGTCCCGCCCCGGGCCCACGCCGATCGCCGAGATCGGCGCCCCCGACATCTCCTCCAGCGCCTTGACGTAGTCCTGCGCGTTCTTCGGGAGGTCCGCGAACGTCTTGGCCTTGCTGATGTCCTCCGACCAGCCGGGGAGCATCTCGTAGACCGGCTTCGCGTGGTGGAAGTCGGTCTGGGAGTACGGGAGTTCCTCTACTCGCTTGCCGTCGATCTCGTACGCCACGCAGACCGGGATCTGCTCCCAGCCGGTCAGGACGTCGAGCTTGGTGAGGAAGAAGTCGGTGAGGCCGTTGACGCGGGTCGCGTAACGGGCGATCACCGCGTCGAACCAGCCGCAGCGGCGGTCGCGGCCGGTGGTGACACCGCGCTCGTGGCCGATGCGGCGCAGCGCCTCGCCGTCCTCGTCGAAGAGCTCCGTGGGGAACGGGCCCGCGCCGACGCGGGTCGTGTAGGCCTTCAGGATGCCGATGACCCGGCTGATCTTCGTCGGGCCGACGCCCGCACCCGTGCAGGCGCCGCCCGCGGTCGGGTTCGACGAGGTCACGAAGGGGTACGTGCCGTGGTCGATGTCCAGGAGCGTGCCCTGGCCGCCCTCGAAGAGGACCACCTTGTCGGCCTCCAGGGCCTGGTTGAGGACCAGGACCGTGTCGGCGACATACGGCTCGAGCTTCGCGGCGTAACCCAGCAGCTCCTCGACGACCTGGTCCACGGCGATCGCGCGACGGTTGTACAGCTTGGTGAGGACCTGGTTCTTTATGTCGAGGGCCGCCTCGACCTTCTGGGTCAGGATCGACTCGTCGTACAGGTCCTGGACCCGGATGCCGACACGGTTGATCTTGTCCGCGTACGTCGGTCCGATGCCGCGGCCGGTCGTGCCGATCTTCCGCTTTCCGAGGAAGCGTTCCGTCACCTTGTCGACGGTGACGTTGTACGGCGTGATGATGTGAGCGTTTCCGCTGATCAGCAGCTTGGACGTGTCGACGCCTCGCTCGTTCAGACCGCTCAGCTCGGAGAGCAGGACCGACGGGTCGACGACGACACCGTTACCAATGACCGGCGTGCATCCGGGCGAGAGGATTCCGGAAGGGAGGAGATGCAGGGCGTACTTCTGATCGCCCACGACCACCGTGTGGCCGGCGTTGTTGCCGCCCTGGTAGCGCACCACGTAGTCCACGGATCCACCGAGCAGGTCGGTGGCCTTTCCCTTGCCTTCGTCACCCCACTGAGCACCGAGCAGCACAAGTGCGGGCACAGGCGTACACCCCTTCCGGGTGGGGCATGTCCAAGGTCAGGGGCGTACGCTGCACGGCTTGTGCCGCGTACACCGGCGACCTTCGTTGGCCGCGACCCGTCGGACCGGATGCCCCGGAATAGACGAAGCCCCTGGCGCAATAGCGCAAGGGGCTCTTGCACAAAGATGCTACCCGAGGAAGCGAGGCATGACCGAGGTGGCGGCTTCCGACCAGCTCCTGGTGGTCATCGACCCGGTCGCCCGTCGCGATGACGGTGAGGCGGTACGGATCGCAAAAGACGTGCTCAGCGCGGGTGCGACCACCAAAATATGCCTCCCCGACGGGCCAGAGGAATTCGCCAGGGCACTGCGCCGGCGAGGGTCCCGGCGGCCCGTTGTGGTGGGGGACGATCGTGCCCTGCTGCGGGCGGTGTCCGTTTTGCACCGGCATCGGGAACTGGCTGGATGTGCGCTGTCGGTCGTACCGGTGGGCGGCGCGCTGTCGCTCGTACGGTCGCTGGGGGTGCCCACGGGTGCGGTGGCGGGGGCTCGGGCGGTGCTGGACGGAGTCGAGCGGCGGCTGGACCTGCTCGTCGACGACAGCGACGGGGTGGTGCTGGGCGCCCTGCGGATCCCGCCGCTCGCCGTGCCGCGGGGAGCGGGGCCGGACGAGGGGAACGAGGAGGACGCGGCGTCGGAGTCCGAGAAGGACCCGGCGACGTCCGGCCACCCCTGGCTGCGTACATGCCAGTCCCTCGTCCGCACGCTGGTGCCCGTACGCCCGCCCCGGACCACCTCCGCGAACGGCAGCTCCGGGCCGTCCCGGCTGCGGGTCGAGGTCGACGGGGTGACGGTGGTGGACCTGGACCAGCCGGTGGAGGGCGTGTCGGTGGCGCCGGGAGACGCGGGCGTGGCCGAGGTCGAGGTACGTCCGGTGTCGGTGGGCGCGGAGGCCTCACCTCTCATGGCCCGGGGCAGCACGGTCACCGTGTCGGGCGCACACTTCCGGTACCGAGCGGACGCGCTGGTGTCGGGGCCGGTACGGACACGGACGTGGACGGTGCGGGAGGGGGCGTGGGGGCTCACGCTGCCGGTGCCGTGAGCGGCACGGTTACCGCGTTCAGCCGGCGCCGAAGCGCTCTTCCCGGAGGATCCGCCAGCGGTCCATCATCTTGATGAGCTCGCCGTCGAGGAACTCGAAGAAGGCCAGGGTCTCGGCGAGCCGGCGGCCGGCGGGGGTCTCGGGGCCGAGACCGTCGACTCCCTCCCGCAGGGCGTACTCCCAGCGCTTGAGCACCGCGTCCCGGTTGGTCACCGCCTCGTACCACTGGTTGCTGTGTACGCGGTACCGCTCGCGCCGGGAGCCGGGTTCACGCTCGCGGGAGACCATGTGCTGCTGCGCGAGATAGCGCACCGCTCCGGAGACGGCGGCCGGGCTGATCTGCAACTGCTCGCCGAGTTCGACGGAGGTCATCGCTCCGGAGTCGGAGGCGAGCAGCGCCGCGAACACCCGGGCCGCCATGCGCTGCATCCCGGCCTCGACCAACTGCGCGGCGAAGCTCTCGACGAACTTCGAGACCGCCTCCGGGTCCCGCCCCGCCTCACTCGGCTCGCTCATCTCTCGATCCTCTCCCCTGCTCAGCGCCGCTCAGTGCTGTTCTGCGCGCCGTTGTCGATTCTAGACGCCGGTTTTAACGCTTCCTTAACTTCACAAATTTGTGAAACTAGCGTAGGTTCAAAACCATGACGAAGGCAATCACTGTCTCCGGACTGCACAAGTCGTTCGGCAAGACACACGCGCTGGACGGCCTCGACCTGGACGTCGAGACCGGTGAAGTCCACGGCTTCCTCGGCCCCAACGGCGCCGGGAAGTCCACCACCATCCGCGTCCTGCTGGGCCTGCTGCGCGCCGATGCCGGCTCCGCACAGGTGCTCGGCCGGGACCCGTGGACCGACGCGGTCGAACTGCACCGCCAGGTCGCATACGTCCCGGGCGATGTGACGCTCTGGCGCAACCTGTCCGGGGGCGAGGTCATCGACCTGTACGGGCGGCTGCGCGGGGGACTCGACAAGGCGCGGCGGGCCGACCTGATCGAGCGGTTCGAGCTCGACCCGACGAAGAAGGGGCGCACGTACTCCAAGGGCAACCGCCAGAAGGTCGCCCTCGTCGCCGCCTTCGCCTCGGACGTCGACCTGCTGATCCTGGACGAGCCGACCTCCGGCCTCGACCCGCTGATGGAGGAGGTCTTCCAGCGGTGTGTGGAGGAGGAGCGGGAGCGGGGCCGAACGATCCTGCTGTCCTCGCACATCCTCAGCGAGGTCGAGGAACTCTGCGACCGCGTCAGCATCATCCGCAAGGGCGTCACCGTGGAGAGCGGATCACTCGCCGAGCTGCGCCATCTGACCCGCACGAGCGTCACCGCCGAACTGGCCGGTGAGCCCAACGGGTTGGGGCGGCTCCCCGGAGTCCACGACCTGGACATCCAGGGCCGACGAGTAAAGCTTCAGGTCGAGAGCGACAAGCTGGACGCGGTTCTGCGGTCGCTCACCGACTCGGGCGTACGGTCGCTGACCTCGACGCCGCCGACGCTGGAGGAACTGTTCCTGAGGCACTACCAGCAGGACGTACGCGGCGAGAGCAGGGAAAGCAACGGCAGCAGCGAAAACGAGGCGATGGCGCGATGACTGCCGTCACGACTGAAAAGTTCGCGCCCCGGGTCGGCGGGGGACGTCAACTCGCGGGTACGGGCACGCTGCTGAGGTTCGCGCTGCGACGCGACCGGGTCATGATCCCCGTATGGATCGCCGTGAACGCCCTGATGGTGCTGTCCATGCCGAATACCCTCGAGGGCCTGTACGGCACGGCGGCCGAACGGGCCGATCTGGTCCGGCAGATGGAGACGAACACCTCGCTGCGCGCCATGGTCGGGCCGATCTTCGACGACTCGATCGGCGGGCTCACCGCCTGGCGCGTCGGCGTCTTCGCCGGGCTGCTCGCGGCGGTCATGAGCCTGCTCGTCGTCGTCCGGCACACCCGTGACGAGGAGGAGAGCGGGCGCCAGGAACTCATCTCGTCGGCGATGGTGGGGCGGCGCGCCCCGCTGACGGCGGCCCTGCTGGCGGCGGCGGTCGCCAACGGCGTCCTCGCCCTGATCGTCACGGGCGGGCTCGCGGGCCAAGGGGGCGTCGGAGCGCTGGCGTTCGGGCTCGGGATCGCCGGCGTCGGGATGGTGTTCGCCACGATGGCCGCGATCGTCGTCCAGCTCACGGAGAGCGCACGGCTGGCACGGGGGCTGACCTCGGCGGTGCTCGGCGCGGCGTTCGTGCTGCGGGCGGCGGGCGACTCGGCGGCGGACGACGGTTCCTCGGTGCTCACCTGGCTCTCGCCGAGCGGCTGGCTGGAGAACCTGCGCCCGTACGGGCAGGAGCGGTGGTGGGTGCTGCTGCTGTTCGCGGGGGCCGCCGTGATCCAGGGCGCGATCGCGTACGAGCTGGCCGGGCGGCGTGACGTCGGGATGAGCTTCCTGCCCACCCGGCCGGGCCCGGCGGAAGGCAGGCTCGCGACGGCCGGCGCGCTGGCGTGGCGGCTTCAGCGCGGCAGCGTGCTCGGCTGGAGCATCGGCTTCTTCCTCGCCGGAGTCGTCTACGGCGCGATGACGGAAGGAGCGGCGGACCTGGTCGGCGACAACGACAACGCCCGCGAGATCTTCCAGCGGATGGGCGGGCAGGCTGCTCTGACCGACGCGTTCCTCGCTTCGATGATCGGCATCATGGGGCTGATCGCCGCCCTCTACATTGTCGCGTCGGTGTTGCGGCTGCACGGCGAGGAGACCTCGCAGCGGGCAGAACCGATCCTGGCCAACGCGGTCGGCCGGCTGCACTGGGCCTCCGGCCACCTGCTGATCGCCTTCGGCGGAGCCGCCCTGATCATGCTCCTCAGCGGCCTCGGCTTCGCCGTCGGCTACGGCCAGGAGCTCGGCCCCATCCTCGGCGCCTGCCTCGTCCAACTCCCCGCGATCTGGACCATCGGCGGCCTCGCGGTCCTGCTGCACGGCGTCTCGGCGCGGGCGGCCGTGGCGGCTTGGGCGGTCGCGGGTGCGGTCCTCCTCATCGGCTGGATCGGCCCGGCGCTCGATCTTCCTCCGGCTGTGCTGGACGTGTCCCCGTTCGGGCACCTGCCGAAGCTGCCGGGCGGGGACATGGCGTGGACACCGGTACTCGTCCTCACGGCCCTCGCGGCCACACTGGCCACGGCGGGCCTGACGGCCCTGCGGCGACGGGACATCTCCACCTGACCGTCGGGGCAAGGAGGCACTTTCGCCCCCACCGCCCCTACCCGTCCCATCCCTGGGGCTCCGCCCCAGACCCGTCCAGGGGGCTCCGCCCCCTGGACCCACGATCGGCCTGAACGGCCTCGTCCTCAAACGCCGGACAGGCTGACGGTGCGCCCCCGTCAGGGGCGAAGGGGGAGCCCTAGTGAAAGGGACGAGTAGGGGCGGCGAGGGCGCAAACCGTCAGAGCTCCACGAGGAGTTCGCTCAGCCCGCGGATGACGAAGTTCGGCTTGCGCCTCGGCTCGGCCGCGAGCCGGAGCGTCGGGGCTCGGTCGAGCAACGCGCCCAGGGACGCCGCCAGTTCGATACGGGCCAGGGGTGCGCCGATGCAGTAGTGGATGCCCGCACTGAACGAGATGTGCGGATTCTCCTGCCGGGCGAGGTCGAGTTCCTCGGGCCGGGTGAACACCGCCGGGTCGTGGTTGGCGGAGCCGAAGAGCAGCGCCACCTCGCTCCCCCGCGGGATCACCGTGCCGTCGATCTCGATCTCGTCCAGCACCCAGCGCTCGAAGAGCTGGAGCGGGGTGTCGTAGCGCATCAGCTCTTCCACAGCTGTGGACAACAGTCCGCGGTCGGCGCGCAGCGCGGCCAGCTGGTCGGGGTTGCGGAACAGCGCCCACCAGCCGTTGACCGTGGCGTTCACCGTCGCCTCGTGCCCCGCGTTGAGGAGCAGGACACAGGTCGAGATCATCTCCTGCTCGGTCAGCCGGTCGCCCTCCTCGTACGCCACGATCAGGCCCGAGATCAGATCGTCCCCCGGCTCCTTGCGCCGAACCGCGATCAACTCCCGCAGATACTCGGTGAATTCGACCGACGCCCGAACCGCCTTCGCCGCCGTCTCCTGCGACGGGTTCAGCTCGTACATCCCGCAGATGTCCGCCGACCAGGGCCTCAGCGGCGCCCGGTCGGACTCCGGGATACCCAGCATTTCGGCGATCACGGCGACCGGCAACGGCTCGGCGACCGTCGTCAGCAGATCGCCACCGCCGTCCGCGACGAGATCCGCGACCAGCTCGTTCGCCAGCTTGTGGACGTACGGGCGTAGCCGCTCGACCGTACGCGGCGTGAACGCCTTCGACACCAGGCGCCGGATCCGCGTGTGGTCCGGCGGCTCCAGATCGAGCATGCCGTGGTCGTTGAGCACATGAAACGGCTCGTGCTCGGCCGGCGGCGCCGTCCGCCCGAAGTCCTCATGCGTGAACCGGTGCTGATACGTCCGCCCCAGCCGCCGGTCCCTGAGCAAGGCCGACACATCCGCATGACGCGGCACGAGCCACTGGTTCGTGGGCTCGAAATAGTGCACCCGCCCCCGGGCACGCAGCTCGGCATACGCGGGATAGGGATCGGCGACGAACCCGTGATCCCAGGGGTCGAACGCGTCGAGGGCACGGTCGGAGTCGGAGGAGTCGGAAAGGTCTGCCATGTCGGGACGCTAACCTGCGGCGTCTTGGCCCGCCAGAGCCGCCCCCTCCGTGGAACGGCACACCCGCCTCTGAGCGGCACGCGCCCCCATCCCGACTTGCCCCCTCATCCCAGGGTGACTCCTCACCCCGGTGTGACCAGCCTCGCCTCGTACGCGAACACCGCCGCCTGGGTCCGGTCCCGCAGGCCCAGCTTCACCAGGATTCGGCTCACATGGGTCTTGATCGTCGACTCGGCGACCACGAGACGCTCGGCTATCTCGCCGTTGGACAGGCCCTGGGCGATGAGTACCAGCACCTCCGTCTCCCGCTCGGTCAGGTCTACGTACGCCGCCCGCGCGGTGGCCGACAGCCGGGGTGCCTCCGACAGCTTCGAGAACTCCGTGATCAACCGCCGGGTGACGGAGGGCGCGAGCAGGGCCTCGCCCGCCGCCACCACCCTGACGCCGTCCGCGAGTTGGCGGGCCGAGGCGTCCTTCAGGAGGAAGCCCGACGCCCCTGCGCGCAGCGCCTGGTACACGTACTCGTCGAGATCGAACGTGGTCAGCACCAGCACCTTGGCCCCGCCGTCCGCGGCGACTATCTCCCGCGTCGCCTCGATACCGTTGAGCTCGGGCATACGGATGTCCATCAGGACCACGTCGGGAGCGAGCTCCCGCACTCGGTCCACCGCATCCCGCCCGTTGACCGCCTCGCCGACGACCTCGATGTCCGGCATTGCGCCGAGCAGCACCGAGAACCCTTCGCGGACCATCATCTGGTCGTCGGCGATCAGCACCCGGATGGTCATACGGAGTCTCCCGAGTCCCTCGAGGTCTCCGTGTCGGAGACGGGCACCGGCAGGAAGACCGTCACCTCGTACCCCCCGTCGTCTATCGCCGCCGCCGTCATCTCGCCGTTCAGCATCGTCACCCGCTCCCGCATCCCCGTGATCCCGTGCCCCGCGCCGGGCGAGGGCTTCACCAGCCCGGTGGCCGGTCCGTTGACGATCCTGAGTCCGAGGCCGCCCAGCACATAGCCGATCTCGACGCGGGCCGAGGCGCCCGGCGCATGCCGCAGGCTGTTGCTGAGCGCCTCCTGGACTATTCGGTACGCGGACAGCTCGATGCCCTGCGGGAGTTCGCGCACCGCGCCGGTGACCACCTTCTCGACGGTCAGGCCCGCGTCGCGCACATTGGCCAGCAGCCCGTCCAGGTCGGCGAGGGTCGGCTGCGGGGCGTCGGGAGCCTCGTAGTCCTCCGCACGTACGACGCCGAGAACCCGGCGCAGTTCGGAGAGCGCGATCACCGCGTTCTCCCGTATCACCGCGAAGGCGTGCTCCAGCTCCGGCGGCGGGTTCTCCACCCGGTACGGCGCGGCCTCCGCCTGGATCGCGACCACCGACATGTGATGGGCGACCACGTCGTGCAACTCGCGGGCGATGGTGGTGCGCTCTTCGAGGAGAGTGCGCTTGGAACGTTCGTGCGCGGTGACGGTCTGCTGGGCGGTGACCTCCCGCTCGGCCGCGTTGCGTATCTGGCGGACGGCCACGACCAGGAGGACCATGCCTGAGGTCACCAGCATCGCCGGAGTGTTGTTGCCGCCGTGGCCATCCCCGAAGAGACCCACGGCGAAGATCCCGTAGACCGCCGTCAGGGCCCACATCCACAAGGCGGTGCGGAGCCGCGTGCGGATCGCCACGACCGTGAGGACCACCAGGTGAGTCGCGAAAGCGCCGGGCAGCCACGGCCACTGGACCCAGCTGCTGCCGAGCCCCGCGGTGATCGGTGTCACCGCGCAGGAGACCCAGAAGGCGCCGGCCGGCCTGACGAGGGTCAGCAGGACCGCGGTCAGCGAGAGGAGGCCGGTGAGCAGTCCTCCGAAATCCCCTGCGTCGTTCTCGGTGTCCGCGATGAGCCACGCCAGGACGCCGGCGAACGCCACCGCGGCGTGCGGGGCCCACCCCGCGTACTCCCGCAGGCGCCCGGGCAGCCGCCGGGCGATCGGGCCGTCCACGCTCATGCGCGGCAGCGGGCGGTAGGCGAACGCGTCCTGGAACAGGTCCTGCCGCAGCCCGCGCAGGGCGTCCACGGCCAGCCGGTACTCAGGACTGTGCGGCTTGTCTGCGCCCTGCGAGGGCGTCGAGTGCGTCTGGGTCGTCTCGGTCACGTACAAAACGGTAAGTGGGCACCAGGGTCGCGGTCGTCCCCAGTGAGAGGGGTTCTTCGGCATCCGCCTCAGGTACTACGGGTAGCCCCCTGGCCTCCACGATCAGTACCCGGAGGGCCGTACCAGACCCGACTCGTACGCGAACACCGCCGCCTGCGTCCGGTCTCGCAGCCCCAACTTCACCAGGATCCGGCCCACATGGGTCTTCACCGTCTGCTCGGCGACCACCAGCCGCTCGGCGATCTCGGCGTTCGACAGCCCCTGCGCGATCAGGGCGAGGACCTCCGTCTCGCGCTCGGTCAGCTCACCGACACGTTCCTTGAGCGGGGCGCGCGGCGCCCCGTCCAGCTGGGAGAACCGGGCGATCAGGCGCCTCGTGATCCCCGGCGCGAGCAGCGCGTCCCCCGCGGCGACCACCCTGACCGCCTCCGCCAGCTTGTCGGCAGACGCGTCCTTCAGCAGAAACCCGGAGGCACCCGCGCGCAGCGCGTCATACACGTACTCGTCGAGATCGAACGTCGTCAGCACCAGCACCTTGACCTGCGGTGTCTTGCCGACGATGCGGCGGGTGGCCTCGATGCCGCCGAGTTCGGGCATGCGGATGTCCATCAGGACGACGTCCGGGGCGAGTTCGGCGACCTGGGCGACCGCGTCCAGGCCGTCGACCGCCTGGCCGATCACATCGATGTCGGGCTGGGTGTTGAGCAGCACCGAGAAGCCCTGCCGGACCATCTGCTGGTCATCGGCGATGAGTACGCGGATGGTGCCGCTCGTCATGGTCGTTCCCCTGGGAAGCCTGTGGAGTCTGTGGAGTTGTCGGAGACAGTGTGGGCGGAGGCGTCGAGGGAATCCGTTCCGGCGCGGGGCAGGAAAGCCGCCACCGTGAAGCCGCCGCAGGCCGCCTCCGTCGCCATGAGGGTGCCACCGAGCATCGCCGCGCGCTCCCGCATGCCGAGCAGACCGTGTCCCGCGCCCGGCGACGGCGGGGCGGGGCGCCGGGGCCTAGAGTTGACGACCCGTATCTGCAGGCCGCGCGGGAAGTGCGTGAGCTCCACACGCACCTCCGAACCGGGCGCGTGCCGCAGCGCGTTGCTCAGCGCCTCCTGGATGATCCGGTACGCGGACAGCTCCACACCCGGCGGCAACGGAAGCACCTCGCCGCTGATCTCGGTGTTCACCTTCAGACCGGCAGCGCGAGTGTTCTCGACGAGCACGTCGAGGCGGTCGAGGGTGGGCTGCGGGGCGTCGGGGGCCGCTCCACTGCCGGGAGCGCCGATGCCGTACGGATCCTCGGGGTTCTCCGAGCGCAGTACGCCCAGGACGCGGCGCAGTTCGGTGAGCGCCTCCACTGCATTCTGCCGGATGCCGTCGAGATTCTCCCTGAGCTCGTCGGAAGGGTTCTCGACCAGGTGAGGGGCGACTTGCGCCTGGATGGAGATGACCGACATGTGGTGGGCGACCACGTCGTGGAGCTCGCGGGCTATGCGATTGCGCTCCTCGAGGACCGTACGGCGGGCGCGCTCCTCGGCGGTGATACCGGCCTGCTCTACGAGTTGGGTGCGGGCTTCGCGGCGACCGCGCTGGGCGCTGCCGAGAAGGACGACTCCGGCGAACACGGCCACGGCCAGCGCGCCCGTCGACGAGTAGTTCGCGGCACCGATGAGGCCCTGCACCACCCACGTGACCAGCGCGGTCAGGGCAAAGACCTCGGCGGCGACGCGGGTGGGTACCCGCAGCGCGAGCAGGAACAGCACCATCGCGTGTGCGACCAGGCCGGGCGGGCCCCACGGCCAGGGGCTGTTGAACGCAGTGTGATCGGCGAGCAGTTGGGTGCGGGCCCCCATGGCCACCACGACCGTGGTCACCATCGACAGCTGCCACGCCGGAACCGGCCACCGCAGCGCCATCGCCACCGCGGCACCCTGGGCCAGCGCGCACACCAGGCCGTACTCCGTACCCAGGTTGTAGCCGTCACCGAACTGGTCCCCGTTGGCGATGGTGGTGCCGATCGCGACCAGGACCACCAGCCCATGCGGCAGCCAGCGCAACCACATCGAGGGCGGCAACGGGTCCGCCTTCCCGGTCCACAGGTCCTCGCGCAGCACCCGCAGTCCCCGCGCCAGACGCTTCTCCACCGCGCTCATCCGCACAACTCTATGCACGGCGAACCGCCTTCGACCCCGCCCTGCCACGGTGTACGTGAACCACGCGCGACAGGCGCCCACCGAGACGGCGGTGCCCCTGTTCGTAGGAGCGAAACGCAGCCCAGCACACCATGAGGGCGAGGGCGAAGACCGGGAGCCAGGCGAGGCGGGCCAGGACCCACGCGAGATTGTCGGGGATGGTGTGCAGTCCGGGGAGGCGGCCCGCGAACAGGCCCGTCGCGGTGACCGACATCAACGCCGTCTGGTGCCACAGGAAGATCGTCATCGCGGAGAGATTGACGAACGCCACCGCCGCCCACGCCACGGGCCGCCGCATCGCCCGGCGCAACGGCTCCCGGAGCAGCAACGCCAGACCGCACTGCGCGAGACCGAAGGCGACTGCGGCCAGGGTCGGCGGGTTGAGGTTGGAGACCGCGGAGCCAGGAACGCCGACCATCGACGCCGGGTAACCGGCCCACCCGACGAGTGCCGCGGTCGTCGCCGCACCGCCGATCAGCAGCACCCACCCGGAACGCCGGGTCAACTCACCCCGCATCCAAGCCGCGCCCAGCGTGTACGGGACGAGCCAGCCCGCCGCCACATTGACCCAGCCCAGCCAGGCCGGACCGCCGAAACCGAACCGTATGAGGTCCACATGGAGGACGACGGCCAGCGGCCACAACGGGTTGACCCGCGCCACCAGCGGGGTCAGCGCCGTCAGCACCGCGAAGACCAGCAGGAACCACAGGGGCGACAGGACGAGCTTCAGCAACGCATGCACCGTCGACATGCCCGTCCCCGTCACGAGCAGACAGACCGCGGCCACCGTCCACAGGCCCAGCACGGCGGCCACCGGCCCGAAGAGGCGCGACAGCCGCGTACGCAGCCACCTCCCGTACGTCGTGCCACGGGCCCGCGCCGACTCGTAACTCCTGGCCGCCACATGCCCGCCCACCAGGAAGAACACCGCGAGCGTCTGGAAGACCCAGGAGACCGGGGCCAGCCATGGCATATACGCCAGCGGGCTCGACGTACGCAGTGCGCCGCCGTCCGCGACCAGCGCCGTGACCAGCCAATGGCCGAGCACTATGCCGAGTATCGCGAAGGCGCGCAGGGCGTCGAGGGAGCGGTCGCGGTGAGGCGGGGTTGCGGCGTCGATCTGGTGGGTGGCTCGGTGGAGGCGGCGGAGGGCTTCCCGGAAGCCTTCCCGGACGAGCGGGCGGGGGCGGCTGGTGTTCTGCGGATGGCTGGGCCGGGCGGCGTTCCGCGTGGAACCCTTCGGGGGGCCCTCCCCCTCCCCCACCCTCCCCCTCAACTTCAGCTCACGCATGGGTCACCTCCGAAGTCTCCCCGAGGACGATCCGGGCGAGGTTGTCCAGGGACACTGAGCCCGGCTTGAGGTAGTCGCTGTGGCCGCCGTCGCCGGCCGCGAAGACGCGCGCGCCGAAGTCCGGCGACACGGGGTCGGTGCCGAAACCGACCGTTGTGCCGAAGAGGTCCGCCTTGGCGTGCGGGACGTCCGCGATCCAGTCGTCGGCGCCTCGGCCCGCCCAGACGCGGGCGTCCGTGTGCAGCCCGGCGACGGAATCGACGCCGGTTCCGGGGCTGCCGAAGAGCGCGATGTCGGAGACATCGAGGCCGCCCATGGCGCGGCCCTCGCCGCTCGGGGTACGCGAGGCACCGGCGGCATGAGATGCACCGGCGGACCCGGAGGACCGTACGGAACCGGCGGCCCGGAACGCGCTCTCGGTCGCCTCCGCGCACACAACGCTTCCGTACGAGTGGCACAGGAGCGAGACCCGGGCCTGCTGATTCAGGGCCTCCAACTCCCGTATGAAATCTCGCAGTTCAGGTGCCGCACCCTTCGCCCGCCCCGTGGTGAGGACCTCGGGGCTTATGGTTCCGGGCGTCTCATAGCCGAGCCAGGCAACGACAGCGCCACGTATGCCGAGCCGTTTGTGCAAGGCGTCAGCTCCCGCGCGGAAGCGCTCGTACGTGTCCAGGTTCGTGTCGGAACCGGGCACGAGTACGGCCACGCGTTCGGCCTTCGCCAGGTCGCCGAAGACCTCGATGGCGCGGCCGGAGCCGCGGGCGTCGAAGGTGAGGAAGTGCCGCCCCGGGTTGGCCATAGAGCGGACCGCGGACGCGCGGCCGTGGTCACCGTGATCGGCGGCCATGCGGGCCGCCTCGGCGGCGTTCGCACGGTTCGCTGCGTACGTCTCATCCAGGTCGGCCGGGCGCACCGCCACGAGGCGGGCCGGTGCGGGGGCCGGGATCTCCGGGCGTGCGGCAGCGGCGGAGACGGGGACGACTATCGCGGCCGTGACCAGCGCAGCGAGCAGACCGCGCAAAGGCCGGCCGCGCCGCCCCGGCCGCCGCGCCCGAGCTGAACCAGCATCCGGACCAGCCGAACGAGCCGACCCAGCCGTCTCCTCCGCCCCTGCCGCCGAATCCGGCCTCGCTCCAGGCTCCGGCAGCCTCAGCCTCCCCCGTACCCCCATGCCGTCCGTGCCCTCACTCCCAGCTCACCGACCCGCTCATCGGGCCTCACGGGAAAGGAAGTTACGGACGCGACCTCGTGGTCGGCGTCCCGCCAGGGAGCTCACCTGAGACGTAGCTCTCAGGTATTAGGGGTATGACCGGGGGCGGTCGGATCGGTGTAGGCGCAGTGGCGGCCGTGCTCGTACGTGAACTGACCGGGCACCGTGCGCCACCGCCTGCAACAGCGTGACAGCCCCATGTCGGCCCACGTCAAGGGGCTGATACCGTCCCGGCCAACGTTCGAACACCGCTGAGAGGTTGGAGCATGCCGGATGACGACGAAGCCCGCGTAGCCGCTGAACCGGAGGCCGCCGTCGCCGCCCGTGCCGCGGCCGAGGAGCGGTCGGCCTTCTCGCATCCGCCTGTCGATCCCGACACCACCGCCGCGTACGGCGACCATCCCGACCAGGTGATCGACTTCTACGCCCCGCGCGGAGGCGAGGAGTCGGCCCCGTTCGTCGTCGTTCTGCACGGGGGCGCATGGCGGGCCGCGTACGACCGTCGGCACATCACCCCGTTCGCGGACTTTCTGGCCCGGCGCGGGTTCGCGGTGGCCAATGTCGAGTACCGGCGTGGCGGTGGCGGGTCTGGGGAGGGCGATGACGGTTCCGCCGCGGGGCGTTGGCCGGACACCTTCGACGACGTCGCGGCGGCGCTCGACGCGCTTCCCGGTCTCGTACGGGAGGCCCTTCCGCAGGCCGATGCGCGTCGCATGGTGATCACCGGGCACTCGGCGGGCGGGCAGCTCGCCCTGTGGGCCGCCGCCCGACATCTGCTGCCGGAGGACGCACCCTGGCGTACGGAGCGGCCTGCGCCGCTGCGGGGTGTCGTCGCGCTGGCTCCGATCGCGGACTTCGCCGTCGCCGAGAAGCTGGATGTGTGCGCTGGTGCGGCTCTTCAACTCCTGGGCGGGGAGGGGCTGTTCGGCGAGCGGCAGCCGTACGCCGATCCCGCTCTTCTGCTGCCCACCGGAATCGCCACGACCCTGGTGCAGGGCCGGACCGATGTCGTCGTGCCCCAGGCCGTCGCCGAGTCGTACGCGGACGCGGCGGCGAAGGCCGGCGAGGTGGTGGGGCTCACGCTCCTCGAGGATGTGGGGCACTTCCCGCTGATCGATCCGGCGGCGGACGCGTGCGCGGTGGTGGCGGAGGAGATTGCACAGTTGGGTTGGTGAGCCGGTGGGCGATGGTGGCTGTCACCGGGCGCGAGTGTGCCTGCTGCGGGCGGCGTCGCACGGCACGGCACGCGGATCCTTTCGGTGCTCGGGCGCACCTCCAGCTGATGTCGTACTCGTCTGCAACGGGCCTCATCTCTCCCTCCTGCGAAACGGTGGCCTACAAAATGTAGGATTCGGTTCATGGATGCCTCTTACACGCTCACGGATGCCCGGAACAACCTGGGCAAGGTCGTCAACGAAGTGCGGCACGGTGGTAGGACCGTCGAGATCACGGACCATGGCACCCCCGTGGCGGCAGTCGTCCCCATAGGGCTGCTCGACTATGTCCAGCAGCTCGAGGACGAGCGGGATTTGGCGGCGGCCGAGGACAGTAAGGCCGGTACGACTCGTTGGGTGCCCCATGCCGACGTGGCTGCACGCTTCGGCCTGAACCCTGATGGGACGCGCAAGAAGTGACCTACGAAATCGTCTGGTCAGACAGCGCGATCGACCAGCTGGCCGCGCTCAATGACCGGTATGCCGATGCGGCCATGCTCATCACCGCAGCGGTATACGACCTTGCGGACAATCCCCGCCCCACGAATGCTTCTCGCCTGGGCAACAGCGACATGTACCGACTGCTCCTCGGCTACTACCGGATCATGTACGGCGTCGAGGAAAAAACCATGACCGTGCAGGTACTGACGGTGGGACGTAGTGATCGTCCACGCTGACCCTGCGAACCGCGGGCTACACCGTGCACCTCGTCGACCCGATCCCGCGCCACATCGAGCAGGCTGAGCAGACCGGCGCCACGGTCGAGCTGGGGGACGCACGCCGGCTCACCGCAGAGGACGCCTCGTACGATGTCGTCCTTCTGCTGGGCCCGCTCTACCACCTGATCGAGCGCGCCGACCGGGACCGGGCCCTCGCCGAGGCGTACCGCGTCCTCAAGCCCGGCGCCCTCATCGCGGCGGCCGGCATCAACAAGTACGCGTCGCTCTTCGAGCACACGGCGTTCGCGCACCTGCACCGCGAGCCGGTACAGAAGAGCATCGGCAAGATCCTCGCGACGCAGACCCACGACGGGAAGAAGGCCTTCACCGCCGCGTACTTCCATGGCGCCGAGCAACTGCGCGACGAGGCGGCCGCGGCCGGTTTCACCGAGGCCGAAGTGTTCGGTATCGAGGGCCCTGCCTGGTCGCTTCTGGCGGCGACCGAGCGGCACACCGGACAGTCCCTGATCGGATCCGAGATGTTCGAGTCCGCCCTGACCGCGGCACGCATGGCCGAGCCGTACCCCGAGCTGCTCGCGGCGAGCTCTCACCTCCTGGCGGTGGGGCACCGACCGGGCTGACTCCGGGCATGCCGAAAGGACTTCCGGAGGCCCAGCCCCACCCCGCCGCAGACCACCTCAGCCCACCACCCCCGCCAACACCCTCACCGCCCTCTCCACATCCCCGAACCCCACATAC
This sequence comes from Streptomyces vastus, assembly GCF_039532825.1. Taxonomy (NCBI): domain Bacteria; kingdom Bacillati; phylum Actinomycetota; class Actinomycetes; order Kitasatosporales; family Streptomycetaceae; genus Streptomyces; species Streptomyces vastus. The sequence continues at coordinate 89,571 of NZ_BAAASJ010000033.1, read as the reverse complement.
AACGGCGTGAAGCCGAAGCGCAGGATGTCCGGTTCGCGGAAGTCGCCGACCACTCCGCGGGCGATCAGGCGGCGCATCACCTCCTGCGCGCCGTCGCAGCGCAGAGCGACCTGGCTCCCCCGGTCCGCGTGGACCGACGGGGTCACCGACTCCACCCGGCCCTCGGAGACGTACGCCGCGACGCAGTCCAGGAAGAAGTCCGTGAGCGCGAGGGACTTGGCGCGGACCGTCTCGATCGACACCCCTTCCCACACTTCCAGCGCCGCCTCCAGGGCCAGCATGGAGAGGATGTCCGGGGTGCCGACGCGGCCGCGCGGTGCGCCTCCCGCCGGTTCGTACTCCGAGCGCATGCCGAAGGGGTCCACGTGGGAGTTCCAGCCGGGGAGCGGGGAGTCGAAGCGGTCCTGGAGGTCGCGGCGTACGTACAGGAATGCCGGTGAACCGGGGCCGCCGTTCAGGTACTTGTACGTGCAGCCGACCGCCAGATCCACCCCGTGCTCGTCGAGCCCCACCGGCAGGGCGCCCGCGCTGTGGCACAGGTCCCAGACGGCGACCGCTCCCGCCTCATGCACGGCCGCCGTCAGGGAAGGCAGATCGTGCAGGCGCCCCGTGCGGTAGTCGACGTGGTTCAGCAACACCGCCGCGGTACGCGGACCGAGTGCCGACGGTACGTCGCCAGGGGCCACCGCACGCACCGTACAGCCGGTCATACGCGCCGCCGACTGGGCGATGTAACCATCCGTGGGGAATGTGGTGGCGTCGACGACGATCTCGTCCCGGCCGTCCCCGGCCAGCCGCACCGCCCCCACAACCGCCTTGAAAACATTGACACTTGTCGAGTCACCCACCACGATCTGCCCGGCCGCCGCCCCCACCAGCGGAGCGATCCGGTCGCCGATCCGTTCGGGTGCCGTCCACCAGCCGCTCTCGTCCCAGGAGCGGATCCGCAGCTCACCCCACTGCCGCCGTACGACGTCCTCGACCCGGCCGGGCACGGCCGTCGGGAGCGCGCCGAGCGAGTTCCCGTCCAGGTACACAACGTCGTCGAGTACGAACTGCGTGCGCAGCTTGGCCAGTTCGTCGGCCGCGTCCAACTCCGCAGCTTTTACGCTCAGTTCAGACATAGGACCGCGCCGTCCACAGCTCGGGGAACACGTTCTTCCGCGCCCGCTTCTCCAGCCAGGCCACACCCGCCGAACCCCCGGTCCCGGCCTTCGCGCCCATCGCGCGCCGGGTGGCGACCAGGTGATCGTTGCGCCATCGCCACACCAGCTCGGCGACGTCGGTCAACGCCTCCCCGAGGCGGGTGAGTTCGGAGCTGTCGTCGCCCGCGTACAGGGACGCCCACACTTGCTCGACCTCGGGCGACGGCTCGTACCTGAGCGAGACGTCGCGCTCGAGCACGGCAGCGGGAATCGCATACCCGCGCCGGGCCAGGAGCCTCAACACCTCGTCGTACAGGCTCGGTTCATGCAGTGCCTTCTCCAGCTCGGCGTGTACGCGGGGCGCACCCCGGTGCGGTACGAGCATGGACGAGGACTTCTCGCCGAGCAGGAACTCCATGCGCCGGTACATCGCGGACTGGAAGCCGGAGCCTTCCCCGAGGGCGTTGCGATACGAGTTGAACTGGGCCGGGGTCAGCTGGCCCAGGGGCTTCCAGGAGGCGTTCAGCGCCTCAAGCTCCCGTACGGACCGCTTCAGCGCCGCCACCGCGACCGGCACGTCGTCCTGCCGCAGCGCCATTGTCGCGGTCTCCCACTCGTGGACGATGACCGTGAACCACAGCTCCATCACCTGGGTCGTGACCAGGAAGACCATCTCTCCGGGATCGTCGGAGAGGGTGTGCTGGAGGTGGGTGAGCACATCCGCCTGTACGTAGTCCTCGTACGGGGTCGTGCCCTGGAAGTCGAGATGCGGGGTCTCGGGCTCTTCAGCCTCGTGGGACATCGCTGTCTCCTGTTGTGTACTCCGGGTAGCGGTCCGCCCCTGCCGTTTTCGACACGGGGGCCCCGGTCCCCACCTCGCATCTTCCGGGTCGCCTCGCGGGTCCGCAAGGGCGACCTGGTCACACCGGTCAGGCGCGCAGGCTCCACCGGGAACATCGCAAATACAGCAGCCACACAGCTTGTGAGGAGTGTGTGACGACTCGCTTCTCCCCTGCGGGCGTCCATTTCGGCTTCTAGGTTGGGCAGTTGGAGTTGAACGTTCGACATGGGGGAACCGTGACGAACTCTGTCTCGGGCGCATGTGAAGGCGCCGGGAACGAGAGCACGACCGAGAACGGCGACATAGCCGGGTCCTCGGCCGAGACCTCGGCCGAGGACAGCCGCACGACCGGGACCGCCGCGGAGACCGGCAGCACGCCCAGGTCCGCATCCGAAGCCACAGCCGCATCCACACCCACATCCACACCCGCCTCCGAGAGCGACCCGGTCTTCGTCGACTCCAGCGGGCGTCGCCCGCGCTGGGTCCGCCGTGTCGGGTGGGGTATGGGGGGCGTCTGCGTCACCTACTGCCTGACCCTCGGGCTGAGCCTCGCCGGGGCGGCACCCTTCGCTCCCGAGACGCTGATGCCGATGCGCGACCGGGACCGGGAACCGTCCATCGGCGCCGCCGACGGGCGGGACCAGGACGCGTCGGAGTCCAGCAAGAGCGGGCGTAACGATTCAGCACGGGTCGGGGCGGCGGACCCGTCGGCCGCCCGCCCGAGCGAGCGGACTTCACCTGGGGGGACGGCGATGCGGTCACCGAACCGGTGAGCGTGATCATCCCCGCGTACAACGACAGCGAGTGCATCGCCGACACCGTGCGCTCGCTCGCCGACAGCGGCCATCCCATCGAGATCATCGTGGTCGACGACGGTTCGACGGACGGCACCGCCGAGATCGCCGCCGCGCTCGACCTGCCGAACGTCACGGTCCTCACCCAGCGCAACAGCAGGCCCTGTGGTCGCTGGGCTTCGTCCTCCTCCTGATGCGGTTCCGGCCGCGCTCGCTGCCCCGGTGGCCGTGGCTCGACGGACTGGTCTGTCTCTTCAACGCCCGTGCCGTCACGATCTACCTGTGGCACGAGGTCGCGCTGATCCTCGCCGTGGCGCTGACCGACCGGATGTGGCAGGTGCCGTTCCTGGAGCAGTATCTGCCGCTGGGCTCGGACTGGTTCCTGTTCCTGCTTGTCTGGCCGTTGACCGCGGCGGTGATCGTGACGGTCGGCTGGACGGAGGATCTCGCCTCCCGGAAACGGCCCCACCCGTGGCCCACAAAACCACCGAAGAAGGCCCCGATCGCCGCCCCCGTGCGATCGTCGGCCGGCGCAGAGGAGGCTGCCCGAACGCCTGACCGCAAAGTGGCAGACTGCATGCATGACGACTCACAAGAACCTGCTCGGCGGCCCTGACCCGACGCACCTGCCGGAGAACGAAGACGCGTACCGCATGCTGGGCGAGGAGTCCCTGGCGCCCGCCGAAGTCGCGGCGAAGCACCCCACGTTCTCGCTGGCCTGGGCCATGCTCGCCGATGACGCCTTCGAGGCGGGACGCGTGGTCGAGTCGTACGCGTACGCACGTACCGGCTACCACCGCGGCCTCGACCAGCTCCGCCGGTCCGGCTGGAAGGGCCACGGCCCCGTCCCCTGGGACCACCGCGCCAACCGCGGCTTCCTCCGCTGCCTCGCCGCGCTCGCCCGCGCGGCCGACGCGATCAACGAGAAGGACGAAGCGGAGAGGTGCTGGCAGTTCCTGCAGGACAGCAGCGCCGAGGCGTACGCGGCGCTCAGGCGGTAGCAGTCGGGGCTGCGGCCCCTCAGGGGCGCCCCTCCCCACCGCCCGCAGATCTTCCGACCAGTAGGGTCATGCCGTGCATAACGAAGACATCACGCTGACCGCGGGTGACGCGGAAGTGGTCGTGCGGCCGGGCAACGGCGGGCGGGTCGGTGGGCTGCGGGTCGGCGGGCTTGAACTGCTGCGCCAAGGCGGGAAGTTCGGGTCCTTCCCCATGGTGCCTTGGTGTGGGCGCCTGAGGGACGGGCGCTTCCTCAACGGGGCCACCGTGCATCAACTGCCCCTCAGCTCCCCGCCCCACGCCATCCACGGGACCACCCGTGACGCAGCCTGGCGGACGGCTCGTACGAGCGCGAACGAGGCCGTGATCACGTACGACCTCGTCGAACCCTGGCCGTACGCGGGACGCGTCACGCAGGTCTTCTCGCTGGGCGAGGACGCGCTGACGCTGACCATGTCCGTGGAGACGTACGACGACTCCTTTCCGGCGCAGATCGGGTGGCATCCATGGTTCAACCGGAACCTGGGCGGTGACGACGTACGTATCGACTTCTCGGCCGCCTGGCAGGAGGAGCGTGGCGACGACCACCTGCCCACGGGGCGGCGGCTCGACCCGAAGCCGGGGCCGTGGGACGACTGCTTCGGGATGCCGGGGGGCGTCGACGTGACCCTGACCTGGCCGGGGCAGCTGGAGCTGAAGGTGGCCAGCCGCGAGGAGTGGGTCGTCGTGTACGACGAGCAGGAGGCGGCCGTGTGCGTGGAGCCGCAGACCGGTCCGCCCAACGGGCTCAACACCCTGCCCCGCCTGGTCACACCGATCGAGCCCCTGGAAGCCACGACCACGTGGTCCTGGCGGCGGCTGTGAGCCAGGGCATCTGGACCCGGTGGCGGGCGGCTCCAGAGCCTCGAACAGAATGGGAGTCCGATCAGCTCGCGGCGTCTGGTGCGTGCGATCGCAAGGCGCCGGAAGGCCCTCGTAGCGGAGCTACTAGGGCCTTTTGGCAACGCGGCGAGCGTGCGTGCCAGGCGTCGCGAGCCGGGCGCCCATTCTGTTCGAGGCTCTAGGCTGGCGGGCATGACGGACGTACGCGGCGCGCTGCTGCAGCAGATCAAGGACAAGGCCGTGGTGCACGGCAGGGTGACCCTCTCCTCGGGTCTGGAGGCCGACTACTACGTCGACCTGCGGCGCGTCACCCTCGACGGGGAGGCCGCCCCGCTGGTGGGCCAGGTGCTGCTCGACCTCACCGACGGCCTCGAGTTCGACGCCGTGGGCGGGCTGACCATGGGTGCCGACCCGGTCGCGGCCGCGATGCTGCACGCCGCCGCCGCGCGCGGCAGGCGGCTGGACGCCTTCGTCGTGCGGAAGGCCGCCAAGGCGCACGGTCTTCAGCGGCGGGTGGAGGGGCCGGACATCAAGGGCCGGCGGGTGCTGGTGGTCGAGGACACCTCCACCACCGGCGGCTCCCCGCTGACCGCCGTCGAGGCGGTGCGGGAGGCCGGGGCCGAGGTGGTCGCCGTCGCGACGATCGTCGACCGGGCCACGGGCGCCGCCGAGAAGATCCAGGAGGGCGCCGGGGTGCCGTATCTCTTCGCGTACTCGAAGGACGAACTGGGCCTGGACTGAACTGAGAGGTGTCCACGGGGAGTTGTCCACAGGTTCCCGAAGCCCGTGACAGGAGTTGTCCACAGGCTGGGGCGGCGTGGCTGGATCGTCCGGCCAAGTCTGGAAAGATGGGGACGACGATGACGTCGCCCCCTAGGTCAGGGCTGTAAAGCAGAACTCCACCCGCACATACAAGGAGCGGACAATGCCCATCGCAACCCCCGAGGTCTATAACGAGATGCTCGACCGGGCGAAGGCAGGCAAGTTCGCCTACCCGGCCATCAACGTGACCTCGTCGCAGACCCTGCACGCTGCGCTGCGCGGCTTCGCGGAGGCCGAGAGCGACGGCATCATCCAGATGTCCACCGGTGGTGCGGAGTTCCTGGGCGGCCAGCACAGCAAGGACATGGTCACCGGCGCGGTCGCGCTGGCCGAGTTCGCGCACATCGTCGCCAAGAAGTACGACATCACGGTCGCCCTGCACACGGACCACTGCCCCAAGGACAAGCTCGACGGGTACGTACGCCCGCTGCTGGCCGTCTCCGAGGAGCGCGTGGCGCGCGGTGAGAACCCGCTGTTCCAGTCCCACATGTGGGACGGCTCCGCGGAGACTCTCGCCGACAACCTCACGATCGGCCAGGAGCTCCTGGAGCGCGCCCGCGCCGCGAAGATCATCCTCGAGGTGGAGATCACCCCGACGGGCGGCGAGGAGGACGGCGTCTCGCACGAGATCAACGACTCCCTGTACACGACGGTCGACGACGCGATCCGTACGGCCGAGGCCCTGGGCCTGGGCGAGAAGGGCCGCTACCTGCTGGCCGCGTCGTTCGGCAACGTGCACGGCGTGTACAAGCCGGGCAACGTCGTCCTGCGTCCCGAGCTCCTGAAGGAGCTGAACGAGGGCGTCGGCGCCAAGTACGGCAAGACCTCCCCGTTCGACTTCGTCTTCCACGGCGGCTCCGGCTCCACGGAGCAGGAGATCGCGACCGCGCTGGAGAACGGCGTGGTCAAGATGAACATCGACACGGACACGCAGTACGCCTTCACGCGCCCCGTCGCCGACCACATGTTCAAGAACTACGACGGCGTCCTGAAGGTCGACGGCGAGGTCGGCTCCAAGAAGCTGTACGACCCGCGGACGTGGGGCAAGGCCGCCGAGGCGTCGATGGCGGCGCGTGTCCTGGAGGCCTGCAACAACCTCCGGTCGACCGGCACGAAGATCAAGTAAGGCGCACGGAGATCAAGTAGGGACGCGTCGGCCAAGTAGGCGCCCTTTCCGGACGGTCCGGTACCCCTGTGGGGCGCCGGGCCGTTCCGTATGCTCCGAGGTATGGCTGCCCTTGAGCAGGAGAACCAGGAGAACCAGCAGAGTTCGGGCGTCAGGATCGGCAGCCCCACGGGGCGATGGATCCTGTTGACCACGGTGCTCGGTTCGAGCATGGCGATGCTGGACTCGACGGTGGTGAACGTCGCTCTGCCGCGCATCGGCCGTGACCTGGACGCCGATCTCGCCGCCCTCCAGTGGACCGTCAACGCGTACATGGTGACCCTCGCGGGTCTGATCCTCCTGGGCGGCGCCCTCGGCGACCGCTTCGGACGGCGGAAGGTCTTCGTCGTCGGCGTGATCTGGTTCGCGGCGGCGTCCCTGCTGTGCGGCATCGCACCGAACGCCCCTGTGCTCATCGCGGCCCGCGCCCTCCAGGGCATCGGCGGCGCGCTGCTCACCCCCGGCTCGCTCGCCCTCATCCAGGCCTCCTTCCATCCCGACGACCGGGGAAAGGCCGTCGGCCTGTGGTCGGGGTTCGGCGGTATCGGCGCCGCGATCGGCCCCTTCCTCGGCGGCTGGCTGGTGGACGGCCCAGGCTGGCGCTGGGTGTTCCTGCTCAACGTCCCGCTCGCCCTGCTGTGCGCACCGATCGCCCTGCGCCACGTACCGGAGTCGAAGGACGGGCGGGAACACGGCCGCGGCTTCGACGTACTCGGCGCGGCCCTCGGCGCGCTCGCCCTCGCCCTGGTGACGTACGCCCTGATCGAGGCCCGGAGCGGCGCGCTGGTCGTCACCGTGACGGCGGGCGTGGGTGTGGTTGCGGGCATCGCCTTCGTGTACGTCGAGCGGCGACGGGCCGATCCGATGATGCCGCTCGACATCTTCGCGTCCCGCCAGTTCACGGCGGTCAATGTGGTGACCCTGTGCGTGTACGCGGCCTTCGGCGGCTTCTTCTTCCTCACCGCACTCCAGCTCCAGGTCGTCTCCGGCTATTCGGCGCTCGGCGCCGGTACGGCGCTGCTGCCCATCACCGTCCTGATGCTGCTCCTGTCGGCCCGCGCCGGAGACCTGGGCCGTCGGATCGGCCCGCGCATTCCGCTCACGGTCGGCCCGCTGCTGTGCGCGGCGGGGATGGTGCTGATGCTGCGGGTGGGCACGGACGCGTCATACGTCCTGGACGTCCTGCCCGCGCTGCTGGTGCTGGGCCTCGGCATGGTCACCCTGGTCGCACCCCTGACGGCGACGGTACTGGCCTCCGTGGACGCCTCCCGTGCGGGGCTGGCCAGCGGCATCAACAACGCGGCGGCCCGCGCGGCGGGCCTGGTGGCGGTCGCGGCGCTGCCGCTGGCCGCGGGGATGGGAGCGGAGGCGTATCGCTCGCCTGCCGCGTTCGACGACGCGTTCACACGGGCGATGCCCATGTGTGCCGCGGTCGTCGTGGTCGGCGCGATCGTCGCCTTTACAACCGTTCGCCAGCCGGCGCCGGACTGCCGGCGGCCCGAGTGCCGGACACACGGCAGCGTCACGGCTCCGCCGCTGGAGCGGGGTTCCGGCAAGTCCGGCGCGTGAGGGGTGGACGTCGGGGGTGAGCCCCGGGGCGCGCCCCGTCAGGGGCGCGGGGAACTGCGCGCCCAGCCACAACGGACCCGCGGCCAAGAAACGACCTGTCAAGGGGGTCTGGGGGCGCAGCCCCGGGAACGCCCACACCCGCACCGGGTGACCGGCTCACAGCGCGCCCCGCGGAGCGGCTAGCGCCGTCGGCGCAGGACGCGGCCCAGCACGATGGCCGAGGCCACCACAAGCGCGGCAGCAGGCGCGGCCCAGCGCAGCGCCGCGCTGCCAGACACGGCCTCGGGCGCCGGCACCGGCGCGTACCGCCCACGCGGCGGCGCGTGATCGACCTCCTCCGCGCTCCGCCCGATCATCGTCCGGCGAGCGTGCGCGGCCTCGGCCGGAGGCTCCCCGGCCTCATCCTCCTCCTCGAAACCACCCTCGAAGTGGTCCTCGGCGAACGGGGCGAGCGAGGGCGGCGGAACGTCCGTCTCGAAGACGGAGGGTTCCTCGGCAGCCGCTGCCTCGTCATCCTGGGCCCCTTCGGGCAGCGCGATCGGCGAGTCGGAGCCGGCGGCCGGCTCGGCCGCAGCTTCCGGCGCGTCCGGCGCGTCGTCCACGTCTGCCGCGTCCGGCGCGCCAGACGCGGACGCCCCGTCCGCCTCACCAGGAGCCTCCGGCTCAACAGAGGCTTCAGCTTCACCAGTTGCCTTGGCGTCACCAGAAGCCTCAGCGGTACCGGCTGATGCCTCAGCTTCACCAGAAGCCTCAATAACTCGAGAAGCACCCGCTGAACCTCCGGAGGTCTGCGCCAGGTTCTCCGCGAACCGGTTCAGCAACCGCGTCCCCGCCGACGCCACCGCATCCGAAGGAAACTCCGTAACCCGCCCGTCCCCCGAAGCCGTCCCCCCAAAGGCAAGCACCGAGCCCCCCTCAGCCGAGCGGAGCGACAGCGTGAGCGCGAGTTTCACCGAGCCGCTCCCGCGGGCCTCGGTGCCGTCGCCTTCGACGGCGTACGAACCGTCGTCCTGTCCGGCGACCCGGAGCGTCCCGCGATAGGTGATGCTGTGACTGCCGACGCGTACCTTCAGGCGTCCGGAGACGGGCTCCGTCCCCGCGTCCTGCTGGAGCCCGGGCACCGCCCGGGCCACCCGCGCGGGATCGGCGAGCGCCTCCCGGAGACGTTCGACGGGAACCGGAACGAACACCTCATGCTCCATGTCGGCCGAGCCTACCCAGCGTGGCCCGTTCCGCACCCACGTATCAGCGCATTCGGTTCAGCCTGCGTACCGCGGATGCACCAGCGTCGACGGGGGCAGGCCCGGCAGCCGGGTGCGTTCCGCCGCCCGCGCCGCCCCGGGGAGGGACAGCACGGGTGTCGTACGGGACGCAAGGACGAAGCCCCAGTCGCGCGGCGCCCCCGCCGGGCCCCTCGCACGGTCGGGCCCTGCCGCGAAGCCGGAGTCGCGACCGCCCACCCGGTACGGCACGGTCCGCAGCCCCGCCGCCCGCAGTGTCGCGTCGACCGTCCAGAACACGCGCGGCCGGGATGCGACAGGCCCCGCGTGCACGACGAGCCGTCCGCGCTCGGCGAGCACCCGCCGCGCGAGCCCGTAGAACTCCTGCGAGTACAGCTTCGTACTGGCCGTGATCCCGGGATCCGGCAGATCCGAGATCACGACGTCGTACGTGTCCCGGGTCTCGCGCAGCCAAACGAACGCGTCGGTGTTGACGACGCGCACCCTCGGATCCCCGAACGCGTCCTTGTTCAGCGCGGACAGCGCCGGGTCGGTGCGCGCCAACCGCACGACGGCCGCGTCGAGTTCGGCCACATCGACCTGCCGTACGCCCGTGTGGCGCAGCACTTCGCGTACGGCGAGCCCGTCCCCGCCGCCGAGGACGAGCACGCGCGCGCGGGGCCCCTTGTGCATCACCGGGTGCACCAGCGCCTCGTGATAGCGCCGCTCGTCACGACCGCTGACCCGCAGCCGCCCGTCGAGGAACAGGCTGAGCGGACGCCCGTCGGAGCCGCCGATGAGGACGATCTCCTGTACGTCCGTCTGCAGCGCCACCCGTACGCCGTGGCCGTACACCGCCTGCCGTGCGGCCCGTTCGAAGTCGTCGACGTGGACGGCGGCGGAGGCGAGCAGCCCCAGGACGACGAGGTTGGCGGCGACGAGCAGCCGGCGCCCGCGGCGGGTCAGGTCCTGCCGGAAGAGGCCGAGTACGAGGGCGGCGCCCGCGATCGCGTTGACGGTTCCGGTGATCAGTGTGCCGGTCAACTGGCCGAGCAGGGGCAGGAGCAGAAAGGGGAAGGCGAGTCCTCCGACCAGCGCGCCCACGTAGTCCGCGGCGAACAGGTCCGCGACCGCGCCGCCCGCGTCCTGCCGCCTGATCCGCTGGATCAGCTCCATCAGCAGAGGCACTTCGGCGCCGATGAGGAGTCCGATCACCAGCGAGAAGACGACGAGCAGATGACGGGAGCCGCCCTCCCACACCCCGCCCCAGGGGCCGGTCCAGGCGAAGGTGGCGTACAGGGCCATGGCGCTGCATCCGCCGACGAGCGCGAGCAGCGCCTCGATCGCCCCGAAGCCGGCCGCGGCGTGGGAGCGCAGGCGTTTGGCTATGAGTGAGCCGAGGCCCATCGCGAAGACCATCACGGACAGCACGACGGAGGCCTGGGTGACGGAGTCGCCGATCAAGTACGAGGCGAGGGCGACGAGTTCCAGTTCGTAGACGAGTCCACAGGCTGCGCAGACGAAGACGCCCGCGAGCACCAGGAACCGGCCTGTGGCTGCCCTGACGGGCAGCCGTGGCCGTTCGCCTGGAGCGCCCTCCAGGGGCGGCGCGCCGGGCGGGGCCGGGGCGTGCGGGTCGATCACCCCGGTCACAGTACGTCACGCCTGCGGCGGGCTGTGTCACTCACAAGTGTGGAACTTGTTGGGAGTGCGCATACCTATGCCGGAGCCGCCACCCGTACCCCAACTCTCGTGCGCGTCGCGACCAGTTGGCCGTCCTGGGGATATGCGTGCCAGGTGCGCCAGTGGACCTGGCCCTCGTGGTGTTGGGCCAGCAGGGCTGTGAAGGCGTGGGGGTTGCCGGGGAAGACTCCTGCCAGGCCGTGGGGGTGGTCGGAGACCAGGGCCAGGAGTTCCTGGGCGCGGCCTGCGAACGAACCGTGTGACAACGTTTCTACTCGGGCCGCGAACTCGTACTCCCACTCGCCCACGCGCTTGGCCACGCCCAGCGGCAGGGGTGTGCTGCTGCCGGGGATGCAGGCGACGGTCTCCGAACAGGTGCCGTTCCGTTCTTCCAGGAGTACCTGGTGGGACGCGCCGAGCAGTCTCAACTGGAGCTTTGTGCCGGACAGTTCGAGGTCGAGGGCCGCGAGCGCGGGGAGCGGCTCGCGTCCCAGGGCCCAGGCGAGGTCGGCCGCGCGCGTGTCGGTATAGGCGGTGTTGAGATTCGTGAGCATGGGTCGGCTCCGCTGGCACGCAAAAGGGTGAGTGGGTCCGTCGCACCCCGGGCCGGCGCCGGGGAATCGCCCGGTCTGCCTGCTCAGAAGGATGTGTCGGGGGCTGCGTCGGATTAGCAGGGAATCATGAAAAGCGCTTCTGCCAAAGCAGTTTTACCCATGTTCGTGCGGTTTCCATCCATCCGAGGGCTCCCCAGCTCACCAGTTCAACCGGGTAGTGCGCCCCCGGCTCACGAGTGCGCCGCGAGCGCCCCAACTGTCAAGCGCCCGGCGGTAGATGCCCCACGGATATCCCTACAGCGAGGCGTCCGCCGGAATGTGACACTCTCACGGAGAGTTGTCACATTCCGGCGGACGCCTCATGGTGCCGGACGGCCCGGATGCGGTTCCCCCCAGGACCAGCTGCCCCGTGTCAGCTGCCTCCGCCGCCGCATCCTCCCCCGCCGCCCCCGCAGGACGACCCGCCTCCGCAGGACGACCCGCCTCCGCAGGACGAGCCACCGCTGCACGAACTGCCCCCGTGGTAGCCGCCCCCACCGGAGGTCCACCAGCTGCCGCCGCTCCTGGAGTGGCTGCGCGAGCGCGACGTCCTGCTGTCGCTCTTCGCGGCGATCACAACACCGATGACGACCACTGCTGCGACAACCGCCAGGATGATGCCGATGTTCATGGCGTCACCCTCCTTTCGTTCCCCCGAAGCGACCCCCCGTGGGCGTTGCTTCTCGCTTGTGTTTCTGTGTTGTGTTTCTGGATGCTTCCTTGCTGTTCCCGCTTGCTTCTTTCCGGCTTCCTTCTTGCGTGAGAGGGGGATGCCCCCGGCCGTCGGAGCTCAAAGCAGAGTTGAGCAACTCCAGAGGTTGCGCGCAGGATGGCCGCCATGACCTCCACCGCGCGCCCGCTCCTCAACCGCCGTCTCGCCGAGTTCGGGACGACGATCTTCGCCGAGATGTCGGCCCTGGCCGTGAGCACCGGCTCCATCAACCTCGGACAGGGCTTTCCCGACACCGACGGCCCCGAAGAGGTCCGCGAGGCGGCCGTACGGGCGCTGCGCGACGGCCGCGGCAACCAGTACCCGCCGGGCCCCGGCATCCCCGAGCTGCGTACGGCGATCGCCGCGCATCAGGAGCGCCGGTACGGGCTCACGTACGACCCCGACACCGAGGTCCTCGTCACGGCGGGCGCGACGGAGGCGATCGCGGCCGCGCTGCTCGCCCTGCTGGAGCCCGGCGACGAGGTGATCGCGCTGGAGCCGTACTACGACTCGTACGCGGCCTGTATCGCGATGGCGGGCGGCACCCGCGTCCCCGTGACGCTGCGCCAGGACGGGGCCGGCGGCGGAGCCGCTGACGGACGCAGCTTCCGACTCGATCTCGACGAGCTGCGCGACGCGGTCACCGACCACACCCGTCTCCTGTTGATCAACACCCCGCACAACCCCACGGGTACGGTCCTCACCCGCGAGGAACTGACCGCGATCGCGGCACTCGCCGTCGAACGCGACCTCCTCGTGGTCACCGACGAGGTCTACGAGCACCTGGTCTTCGACGAAGCCGAACACATCCCGCTCGCGACACTGCCGGGCATGCGCGACCGCACGGTCACCATCGGGTCGGCAGGCAAGAGCTTCTCCTTCACCGGGTGGAAGGTCGGCTGGGTGACGGCATCACCCGCGCTGGTCACGGCAGTGCGCTCGGCCAAGCAGTTCCTGACGTACGTCGCCTCCGGGCCCTTCCAGTACGCCGTGGCCGAGGCCCTGCGCCTGCCCGAAGCGTACTTCGAGGAGTTCCGTGCGGACATGCGCGCCAAGCGGGACCTGCTCGCGGGCGGCCTGGAGCAGGCGGGCTTCAAGGTCTTCCGCCCGGCCGGCACGTACTTCATCACCACCGACATCCGGCCCCTCGGCGAGAGCGACGGCTTCGCCTTCTGCCGCTCCCTGCCGGAGCGCTGCGGGGTGGTCGCGATCCCCAACGCGGTCTTCTACGACCACCGCGAGCGGGGCGCCCCCTTTGTCCGCTTTGCGTTCTGCAAGCGGACAGGCGTGTTGGAGGAGGCGGCCTCCCGACTCAAGACGCTGGCCGCCTGACAGCCACAGACGTACCAGCGTATGTACGGGCCACACGGCCTGGTTGCTCCGAGCCGCCGCGCACCCGCGCCCGACTGCCGCCTGGTCGAGTCGGGACACCGGTGCTCGGCAGTCATGTCACGCAACCCGCCTGTCGGCGTACACGCTTCCATCAGCGATCAACCGGCGCCGCCAGGCCCGCTGAACAGCGCCCCCGGATCATGCAGGACAGGGGCAGCAACGAGTCATACCGGCCCCGAAGGGTACGAAGTCGAGCTGGGCTCTACGAAGAAGGTGATGTGCGGGCAGTAGCCCTCCTCGGCCAGCCAGGCGCGGGCCCGTCCGCGCTGTCGCTCATCGCGGAACCGGTGGTACCGGCTCCAGGAGCGCTCGTCACCAGCGAGGACGTCCTTGAAGCGCCGGAAGGTACCCCGCCCGCCCATGGCGATCCGCAGCCTGTCGGTAAGGGCGACATCCTCGACCTCTTCGATGAACAGCTCCATGTCCCGGTAACCGGCCCGGGACCCCAGAGCCGGCACGTACAGCCATCGCTCGGGATCGTCGTCCTCCTCAGCCTCGGGCCCAGGCCCCAGCTCATCGGTGAACGCAGGCCAGCACTCCCCGGTGGACAGATCGATCCGGCCACCGGACTCGGCCGGGTCGCCTTCCAGCAGCATGGCGAGCATCTCCAGATCGACCGCGAGCGGGCGCAGGAGGGGCACCGCCGCGTCTCCCGTGGCCGCGCGCAACCGGTCCGCCAGCTCCTCATCGCCCCGGAAGCCGCGCTCCTGGAGCGCGCCGAGAAACAAGGCCGCCATCTCCGCAGTCCCCGGCAGGCCCTGCGCCGCGGCCCCGGCCACACCATCGCCGGCCAGCTGCAGCACCTCACGCACGGGTCCACGACGCAACGCCGCAAGCAACGCCACTCCGTCCTGCGCGTGGAGCGCGCCACGCAGGGCCCGCAGCCCGTCCTCGCCCCATCCCTCAACCACGATCCCGACGGTAACGCGCCACCGAGGAGTACGACGCCGGGACCCATCGGTTTCCCTCCGCCCGGCTCCGTGCCAGTGCCGGCGCACCCGGCGCCTGGGGGCAGGCGGTGTTGCCCGGTCAGCGGCGCCGCTTGCGGCCGCTCTTGCAAGGGAATCCTGGAGTGAGGGGGCCGCGCGGGTCCGCCAACTGCACGGCGTGCAGATAGCGCAGCAGCGTGCGCAGGGTGCCCGGGGCGTCGCCGCGTTCCTCCCCGGGAAGCTCGGTGACCTGCCGGGGAAGCCAGGAGAGCAGTAGCTCCTCCACATGGCGCGGCTCCCACAGCCCCAGTCGGCCGTCGGCAGTCGCCCGGTGTCGGTAGTCCAGGGCCGTCTCGGCAGTGAATCCGTCCACCGGCAGCCCCTGCTCTCCGGCCCACCGGACCAGGCGGTCGACCAGCAGCCCGCACGCCGCCTCGAACTCATCCTCGGCCTCGGATTCGAACCGAGTCCGCATGAAATCCGTCCAACCTGTCAGCAGTAGTCGTTGCCGTGCCACGCTATCGGCGAACCGGGGCCGGCAACTCGGCCGAGGACGAGCGGGCCCGCTACCTCAGGGCAGCACGTGGTGGTGGTCGCCCGCAGCGAACGCGGCTTTGGACCTCCTTGCGGCGAACCGGACTCGTCGCACGCGCACGCGCTCGCGGCACGGCACGGGCCTGGCCGGCGGGGAGTCCCTCTTCAGCGGCCTTCCGCCTCGGACTCCGGGCGCGGGAGTTCGTCGAGGTCGAGGGTGAAGGTGCGGCCGTCGGCCAGGGGGATGGGGAGCTTGCCCGTGCCGTACTTGTGGGTGTGGGCCGCGATGTAACCGGTGGCGGTCGGCTGGGTGTGGAGGACGACTTCCTGGGCGTAGGGGTCCACGACCAGGTAGATCGGGATGCCGTAGCGGCCGTACTTCGCGGTGCAGTCGTCGTAGTCCTTGCGCGCGGAGGAGGTCGAGACGACCTCGGAGATCAGCAGGACGTCTTCGAAGCTGTAGCGCTTGCCTTCCCGGCGGGCGTCTTCGCGAAGGATCGCCAGATCGGGGGCGGAGTTCTCGTCGGCCGGGAAGTCGATGTAGACGTCGGAGGTGACCTTCGCGTGGCGGCCGAGGGCAAGAGCGGAGTCGATCTGCATCGACCTGATGGTGGTGGAGTGCTCGAAGCTCCGCGGCGTCATGATCACCTTTCCGTCGGCCCCGAACAGGACCGTGTACCCCTTGGGGAACTCGGTGTGCGCGATTGCGTCGACGCTCATGGACGGCTCCTTCCCGTGTGTGGTCAGGATACGGACAGTGCCGCGTCACCGAGCCCGTCGGGACGGCCGGCAGACCGGTCCGAACAGACCCTGCGGCCAGTCCACCGCCGGTGCCGGAGACCACAGCCGGGCCTGTCGCACGACAGAGGAACAGGTAGGCCAACGAGGTGTCGCCTGGGTGACCGGTACCCAGGAACTCGTGACCGCCGTCCGGACAGCCAAGCAGTACCTGACCTACGTCAGCGCCGGCCCCTTCCAGTACGCGATCGCCGAAACGCTGCGCCTGCCGGACGCGTACTTCGACAGCTTCCGCACCGACCTCCGCCGCAAGCGCGACCTGCTCGGCGACGGCCTGCGCGCGGCCGGGTTCGAGGTCTACCAGCCCAAGGGCACGTACTTCATCACCACCGACATCACTCCCCTCGGCGAGAAGGACGCCCACGCTTTCTGCCGCGCCCTGCCCGAGCGCTGCGGCGTCGTCGCCATCCCCAACTCCGTCTTCTACGACGACCCGGACGCCGGCCGCAGCCAGGTCCGCTTCGCCTTCTGCAAGAGGGACGACGTTCTCCACGAGGCGGCCGGTCGGCTACGACGCCTGACTGTCTGAACTCAGCGAAGAACTACACAGCCATGAGTCCGCGAGCAGCGCAGAGAAACCGCCCGGCTCTGGGCACGGTATGAAACCACCCGGGGATGGCTCCACGAGGTCGGCCTGCCGTCGTACCGCAACACCGAAAACGCGCGGACGCTCTCGGCTGCCGCTGGGGTCGCGTACCGCCCGCAGCCAGCGCCACGGGCCATGTCCCGGGGCCTGGGCGCCACTCGGATGCCCGGCCCCAGGGACGCACTACTTGCTGACAGCGAAGCGCATCAGAGCATGCTCGTCACCCTGCTTGATCTTCCCCGTCACATTGATCACTTCGAGCTTCCACGTCTCGCCGACCCGCATCGCCTTGGCTACAACGCAGCCGTTGTCCTGGGTGAGCAGGCTGGGCCAGATGTCCGCGACCTGCTGAGAGCTTCCCCCCGTCGCGTCGTAGACCTTGAAGCTGATGTTGCGCGCCTTCTGGAAGGAACTGCCCTTCTTGTACGCGGCGGCGACGAACACGATCGACGTGATGTTGGGCGGCATCCGGGCGAACTCGACGGTCACGGTCTCGTCGTCCCCGTCCCCGCGTCCGGTCTGGTTGTCGCCGCTGTGCACCAGCGAGCCGTTGCCCATGGGGTCCAGCGAGTCGAGACCCGCGAGGCGCACCGGGTCCCCGCCCTGCACGGCGATGGCGATCAGGTCGAGGTCGGTGCCGGTCTTGCGGCGCAGCTTGCCCAGCACCCCGCCACTGCTGCCAGCCGTGGGATCCCAGGAAACCCCGATGGACAGGTGGGTCACTCCGTCCAGGTCTGCCGGGCCGTCTTCCTTGGTGAGCGTGATCATGCGTGGGTCATCCTTTTGTCAAAGGGACTACAACACGCAGAGTCTCCCTGGTGCCTTGGTGGTTCCATGCGACGGGTCCCCATGGGCGCGCACGATCGGATCGGGACGAGAACGGGCTTGGTCGCCCGGGTCGCCGAGAAGCTCGCGGGAGGGCGGAAGCCCCTGCCCGACCGAGCGCAGCAGGCCGAACTCCACGGCCGCCGCCGACCAGGCCCGGCCACGTCCGACGACGGAGGTGCCGACGGCACGGCCGCACCGGGAGTCCTTCGTCAGCGGGCGTCCGCCTCGAGCTCCGGGCGCGGGAGTTCGTCGAGGTCGAGGGTTGTGGGTGTGCGCCGCGATGTAACCGGTGGCGGTCGGCTGGGTGTGGAGGACGACTTCCTGGGCGTAAGGGTCCACAACCAGGTAGATCGGGATGCCGTAGCGGCCCTACTTCGCGGTGCAGTCGTCGTAGTCCTTACGTGCGGAGGAGGTCGAGACGACCTCGGAGATCGGCAGGACGTCTTCGAAGCTGTAGCGCTTGCCTTCCCGGCGGGCGTCCTCGCGAAGGATCGCCAGATCGGGACTTGAACGGCACGGTCATCGGCCGGAACGTCGGAACGCTCACGGAACCCCCTTGCATCCGGGTGAAGACCCGGCCTGCGAGGCGGGATGCCCCTACAGGGAGCGTGGCGCTTGTGGGTCTGCCCTCCACGAAGTGAGTGCGTTAAGCGCCGTGCTCATGTCTTCACCGGCTGCAAGCGCACGGAGGTGCTGCAGGCCGACTGCGGAGCGACTGCTCAAGCTGCGGCAGTAGTGAGCTGCGGCTTTGCCGAAGTCCGGTGCTGTACCGCGCCCCCGTCAAGGCGGCAGCGAAAAGCCCGGTCAGGCGCGCGACCTTGCTGGTCGCGCCCCTGACCGGGCTCTCGTACGCATACGGGGCCGAGGCCCCGGGCAGAACGCGGAGGCTACTCCGCGTCGTCCTCGGGCTTCTCGGCGTCGTTTACCTCCTGCTCGAGGCCGAGCTGCTCGACAAGCCACTTGTCGAACTCGATGGCGGCCCGCACCCAGCTGACCGTCGAGGACACGAAGTGCTCCAGGCTGACACCGGTACCGATCAGCATCTGCGCCTCGCCGATGAGGCGGACGGTGCCGTCGTCGTGCGTGTGGCTGTAGACCTTGGGCCACAGCGTGCGCCGGTTCCAGTCGTCGATCGACTCGAGGAGCTGGGGCTTCTCGTCGATCTTGTGCGGCCGGTCGTAGAACGTCCGGACCGAGAAGACCTGCTGGTCCCCCTCGCCACGGAACATGAAGTACGTACGGAACTGCTCCCACGGCGCAGCGAGGTCACCCTCGTCGTCGACGACGTACTTCAGCTCCATCTGGTCCAGGAGCTGCTTCACGAGGTCCTGATCCGGGACGACGGGGCCCGCCGGTCCGCCGCTCTGCGGCTCTGGCTCGGGCTGGCCCCCGAAGTTCGGAATCGAGGACGGGTCGATGGACATACTTGGACACTCCTGTGCTCGTCTGGCTCGTCCGGCCATAGCTGAGACCAGACGTACACAGCCCACCCTCTCTCTCTTGCCCCGTGACCGGCAACCGCCCCAGGCGAAGGGCTTGGGAATGTGGCCGAATGAGCCCTGCTCCTGCGGTCTGCGCTCAGAACAGGCCGAGCTTGAGCATGAGGGCCCGGTCGACGTCCACCAGCTCGTCGGCATCAAGAGAGCCTTTGAAGTGGCCGAGTCGCTCGGGCGTGACCGAGTGGATCTGGTCGGTCAGGATGCGTGTCGACTTCCCGTCGAGTTCTATCTCCGGGCGGTACACAGCGGGACCGGCGCTCGCCGACGTGAGCGCGACCGTTACCGTGCTCGTCGAGAAGCGGTCGGACTGGATGACGACCGCACAGCGCCGCCCCTGCTGCTCGTGGCCCCGCGCATCGGGCGCGGCCTTGATCTCGTAGATCGCCCCCCGGAAGATCACTCGGCGACACCCATGTACCGCTGGATGGCGAGCATCTCCGCCTGGTCGTCCGGGTCGTTGGCCAGGCGCTCGGCGTCAGCCTTCGCCTGCTCGATCAGCTTCTCCTTGTACGTGTGCAGAAGCGCGTAACGCACCGCTTCCGTACGCGAGCCGTACTCCTCCGCCAGTGTCCTTATAGCTGTCTCCATGGCGTCGTCCGTGCGGACGTTCAATGTGCCCATGGAGACAGCGTATCGCAAAACGTATTACAGCGTCTTGCCCGTCGCCGGCCCCACGATCAACCCGTCCCCGAACGAGTCCACCCGTACCGTGTCGCCGTCCTTCACCTCGCCCGCGAGGATCTCCTTGGCGAGGCGGTCGCCGATCGCGGTCTGGACGAGGCGGCGGAGAGGGCGGGCGCCGTAGGCCGGGTCCATGCCCTCGTCCGCGAGCCAGGTCAGGGCCTCGTCGGTGACCTCGAGGGTGAGGCGGCGTTCGGCGAGGCGCTTGGTGAGGCGGTCGATCTGGAGCCTGGCGATGCGTTCCAGTTCGGGCTTCGTCAGGGCCGAGAAGACGACCAGGTCGTCGAGGCGGTTCAGGAACTCCGGCTTGAAGGAGGCGCGGACCACTTCAAGGACCTGCTCCTTCTTCTCCGCCTCGGTGATGGTCGGGTCGACCAGGAACTGGCTGCCCAGGTTCGAGGTGAGGATCAGGATCGCGTTGCGGAAGTCGACCGTGCGGCCCTGTCCGTCTGTGAGGCGTCCGTCGTCGAGCACCTGGAGCAGAATGTCGAAGACCTCTGCGTGCGCCTTCTCGACCTCGTCCAGGAGCACCACGCTGTACGGGCGGCGGCGCACGGCCTCGGTCAGCTGGCCGCCCTCCTCGTAGCCGACGTAGCCGGGCGGGGCGCCGACCAGCCGCGCCACGCTGTGCTTCTCGCTGTACTCCGACATGTCGATACGGACCATCGCCCGCTCGTCGTCGAAGAGGAAGTCCGCGAGCGCCTTGGCCAGTTCGGTCTTGCCGACACCCGTCGGGCCGAGGAAGAGGAAGGATCCGGTGGGACGGTCGGGGTCCGAGATACCCGCACGCGTGCGGCGTACGGCATCCGAGACGGCCCGTACGGCCTCGGTCTGGCCGATCAGCCGGCGCCCCAACTCCTCCTCCATGCGCAGCAGTTTCTGCGTCTCACCCTCCATGAGCCGCCCGGAGGGGATACCGGTCCACGCGGCGACGACGTCCGCGATGTCGTCCGCGCCGACCTCCTCCTTCACCATCGTGTCGGACTTCGACGCCTCCTCCTCTTCCTCAGAAGCTGCCTCCAAGTCCCTTTCCACGGCGGGGATCTCGCCGTACAGCAGCTTGGAGGCGGTGTCGAAGTCGCCGTCGCGCTGGGCGCGTTCGGCCTGCCCGCGCAGTTCGTCGAGCTTCTCCTTCAGCTCACCGACCCGGTTGAGGGACTGCTTCTCCTTCTCCCAGCGGGCGGTGAGGCCGCGCAGCTCCTCCTCCTTGTCGGCGAGGTCGCGGCGCAGCTTCTCCAGGCGCTCGCGGGAGGCGGGGTCGGTCTCCTTGCTGAGGGCGAGCTCCTCCATCCGCAACCGGTCGACGGCGCGCTGGAGTTCGTCGATCTCGACGGGAGACGAGTCGATCTCCATACGAAGCCGGGAGGCGGCCTCGTCGACGAGGTCGATCGCCTTGTCGGGCAGGAAGCGGGAGGTGATGTACCGGTCGGAGAGGGTGGCCGCGGCGACCAGCGCGCTGTCCGCGATCACCACCTTGTGATGGGCCTCGTACCGCCCCTTGAGTCCGCGCAGGATCGCGATCGAGTCCTCGACGGTCGGCTCGGCGACCAGCACCTGCTGGAAGCGCCGCTCCAGCGCCGCGTCCTTCTCGATGCGCTCGCGGTACTCGTCGAGGGTCGTGGCACCGACCATGCGCAGCTCACCGCGCGCGAGCATGGGCTTGAGCATGTTGCCCGCGTCCATGGCGGAGTCTCCGCCGGCGCCCGCGCCCACGACGGTGTGCAGCTCGTCGATGAACGTGATGATCTGCCCGTCGGACTCCTTGATCTCCGCGAGCACGGTCTTCAGCCGCTCCTCGAACTCACCGCGGTACTTGGCGCCCGCCACCATCGCGCCCAGGTCCAGCGCGACCAGCCGCTTGTTCCTCAGGGACTCGGGCACATCGCCCTTGACGATGCGCTGGGCCAGCCCTTCGACGACGGCGGTCTTGCCGACGCCGGGCTCGCCGATGAGGACGGGGTTGTTCTTCGTACGCCGGGACAGCACCTGCACGACGCGCCGGATCTCCTGGTCCCGCCCGATGACCGGGTCGAGCTTTCCCTCACGCGCGGCGGCCGTGAAGTCGGTGCCGAACTTCTCGAGTGCCTTGTACTGGCCCTCGGGATCCGGTGTGGTCACGCGGCGCCCTCCCCTCGCTTCCTGGAAGGCCTCCAGCAGCTTCTTCGCACTGGCGCCCTGCTGGGAGAGTACGTCGCCCGTCTGGCCGCCCTTCGCGGCGATGCCGATGAGCAGGTGCTCCGTGGAGAGGTACTCGTCGCCCAGCTCCTTGGCCCGCTCCGTGGCATCGGCGATGACGGCGAGCAGCTCGCGGTTGGGCTGCGGCGGCGCGACGGTCGAGCCGGTGACGCTGGGCAGCGCGCTCAGTACGCGCTCGGCGCCGGTCCGTACGGCCGCCTGGTCCGCCTCCACCGCGGCCAGCAGGTCGGTGATGTTCTCGTTCTCCTGCCCCTCGAGCAGCGCCAGCAGCAAGTGCGCGGGGGTGAGATCCGGGTGCCCCTCGGACACGGCCCGATTGCTGGCCGCGTTGATCGCGTCCCGGCTCCTGTTGGTCAGCTCGGCGTCCACGTCCGCTGTCTCCTCCTTGCGTATCAGCCGTCGTCAGCCGTCGTTCGGTCGTCACTCAACGCTGACTTCAGCAACGTACACAAAGTTGAGTCTATTCCACTCAAGGCGGTACGGGAGGCCGGTCAAGAAGGCCGGTGCGCGCGGCGACGGAAGAGCGACGGGAATCAGCCGCGCTTCACAGCGCCCAGAACAGGCCCAGACCAGGAGATTCCGCGCAAACGACAGCGGCGTCACCGTGTTCAGGTCACGGTGACGCCGCTGCGGGGGGAAGCACCTGAGCGATTTACTACGACGGGGGAATCGCGTCAGGCACTGCGGGGGGTGGCTGAGATTGTTCGTACGTCCGGGGCTTCCGGCTCGACCAGCCGGTGGTCGCGCTGGTCGAGGTTCACAAAGATCATTCCGTACCGGATGGCACACCGCACGGGCTGCGGCGCTCCTCGCGGGCGCCGTAGACACCGGTACGCCCGCACGTCGTCGTCCTCGTCCCGGGTGACGACGACCGGCTCTCCGAAGACGGTCACCATCAGTGAGTCGCCACTGTGGGGGATGGCGGTGACCAGGTCGATGAAGTGCCAGCCGGAGCGGTAGGCGGTGGCCATTTCTCTGCGGAAGGAGCGGTCGTCGGGTGGGGTGGTCATGACTCGACGGCCCACGAACTGTCGTCTCCGGACCAGGAGCTGTCATCGTCGCCGCCGGTGGACGCCGGACTGACCCAGCTACTGTCGCCGGGATCGGCGGCAGGCGCGGCATTCACGCTCCAGGAACTGTCGCCTGCCCTAGCATCAACCTTGGTACCGTCGAGGCCACTCAGCACCCCGAAGGCCACAACGGCGGAGAAGGCGGCGGCAAGCGCCGAGCGAAGCATTCTCTTATGCATAGTCGGCTTCGTCCTCATTTGAAGGTCACCTCTCCCCCGTCGATTACGACGATGGCGCATTCAGGCACGTCATGGCCACCGAATGGATGCATCATGTTCCTGCACGTTCAGGACCCTGGGGGGTGGAGATTTGGGGACAAGCGAGACTAAGCAGACACATCCTCATGCGGTGACTGAGCTGTGCGAGGAGGGTCGCCGTCTCTATGGGAACGCTCTGCGTACGGGACGCATCGCCCGCGCGGACGTGGAGTCCGCTCCCTGTCTGATGGAATTCACGCTGCTTCACCCCGACCCCGACGATGCGAACTGGCTGCGCCCGGTGCCCCCGTCGATCGCCCTGGCTCAGCGGCTGCACCCCATAGAGCGCGAGATCAGCAAGCGAAGGCAGCTGTCGATCGAGCTCGCCGACGCTTTCGAGCCGTTCATGGCCCTCAGCGCCCAGGCGACGTCGACCACTCACTCGATCACGGTGCTGGAGGGCATAGAGCGGATCAATGCGGCACTCGATCTGGCCACGGCCCAGTGCCAGTCCGAGATGCTCACGGTCCAGCCGAGCCGCCGCCGTCTCGAGCACACCCTCACTCAAGCGCTGGAGCGCGACAGGCCGTTGATCGAACGGGGTTGCCGCATCCGGACGCTCTACCAGCACACGGCCCGCCACAGCCCCGAGACACTGGCCTACGTGGCCCAGTTCTCCAGCGGCAAGGTGGAGTACCGCACCATCGACGAACTCGTCGAGCGACTCATCATCTGCGACGAGACCGTCGCCTTCATCCCCACGCGCGACGACGGGCAGGTCGCCCTCGAACTCCGTCAACCCGGACTCGTCCGCTACCTGATCAAGGTCTTCGAATTCATGTGGGCCCGTTCAGTCCCCCTGGATGCCAACGCCCCCTACGAAACCGCCCCCGACGGCATCACCGACATCCAGCACTCCATAGCGAAGCTGCTCATCGAGGGCTACGTCGACGAGGCGATAGCCAGGCGCCTCGGCATGAACGTACGCACCTGCCGAGCCCACATAGCCAAGCTCGCCACGGCTCTGGGCAGCGGCAGCCGAGCCCAACTCGGCTTCCTCATAGCGCAGTCGGGGATTCTGGACCAGGATCACTGATTGCCGAGGGAAGAGAGTCACAGGTGACCACCGGGCCGCACGGACACAGAGCCGACGAGCCATGCCAGGCAGGCCTGGAGCTGTATGCCCGCGCGCTGCGCGAGGGCGGTGTTCCCCATCAGGATGCGGACCCCGTCCCCTGTCTGATCGACTCCTGCCTGCTTGAGCCGGACCTCCAGGACATCCTCTGGCTGCGTCCCGTCGCCCCTGCCATAGCCCTCCCTCGGCTTCTGCACACCACTGCTGAGGACATCGCACGGCAGCGACAGCGCGAGGCACGCCTGGCCGAAGCGTTCGCACCGCTCATGCGGATCGACGGCCGTCATACGGCAGCAGCGGAAACCCCAACGATCAGCATCCACAGTGACAAACAGCGGATCAACCTGGCCATCACGCAGGCCATGGCCGACGGGCACGAGGAACTCCTCGCCATCCAGCCCCACATCGGCCGACCCTCCAAAACCCTGGCCGCCATAGACCGTGACCAGGCACTGCTGGACCGGGGTGCCCGAATCCGCACCCTCTACCAGCACACCGTCCGCCACTCGCCCCCGGTGATCGCCCGCTACGAATTACTCAAAGGCGACGTCGAAGCGCGCACACTCGACGAAGTCACACAACGGCCGATCATCATCGACCGCACCGTGGCGTTCATCCCGGCGAACAAGGACCGCACGCTCGCACTGGAAGTCCGCAACCCGGCCCTGATCACCTTCTTCGTCACGACCTTCGAACGCCTGTGGCGCCTGGGCACGCCCATGTACCCCGAGGCGGCCAGGCAACCCACCCTGAATGGCATCACCCCCCGCCAGCGCGCCATCGCAAGTCTCCTCATCGAAGGCCGCACCGACACAGCGATAGCCGCACGCCTCGGCATGAACGTCCGCACCACCCGCGTCCACATCGCCAAACTCGCCGAGACCCTGGGCAGCGAAAGCCGCGCCCAACTCGGCTACCTCATCGCAGAATCAGGGATTCTCAAACAGGAGGGAGCAGCGGAGTGACCACAGCGCCGCACCCGGTCCACGGCGTGGACGAACTGTGCGCGGCGGGATCAGAGCTGTACGAACGGGCTCTGCGCGAAGGGCGCGTAGGCATCGCGGACGCCGACGAAGTCCCCTGTCTCGTCGACTTCGGACTGCTGCACCCGGCAGTCGGGGATCCGAGCTGGCTAGAACCCATCGCCCCAGTCGTTGCCCTGCACCGGTTACTGCGGACCTCCGAGGAACGCATCGCGGATGAACGGCGGCGCGAGGCCCGGCTGACCACGGTGTTCGAGCCGCTCATGCGGATCGACGGTCGTCATACGTCAGTGGCCCCGACGATCAGCATCCTCAGCGGCAGACAGCGGATCAATCGAGCCATCGCCGAGACCATGGCCGACGCGAACGAGGAACTCCTCGCCATCCAGCCCCGCGCCAATTACGGCGATCCGCACGAGGTGCCTCGAGCCGACGTCATGGATCGTGACCAGGCCCTGCTCGACCGCGGCGGCCGCATACGCACCCTCTACCAGCACACGACGCGCTACCTGCCCTTCGTCCTCGCCCGCTACGAAGAGCTGAGGGGTGACGCAGAGGCCCGTACGCTCGACGAGGTCACCGACCGCCTCATCGTCGTCGACCGCGCGGTCGCCTTCATCCCCGCAAACAAGGACGGCACCCTCGCCCTGGAAGTCGGCCACCCCGCGCTCGTCGAGTACTTCGCCACCACCTTCGACCGCCTCTGGCGCCTGGCCACCCCCATGTACCCCGAAGCCGTCCAGCGCCCGTCACCCGATGGCATCACCCCCCGCCAACGTGCCATCGCAAGCCTCCTCATCGAAGGCCACACAGACACCGTGATCGCTGAACGCCTCGGCATGAACGTCCGCACCACCCGAGTCCACATAGCCAAACTCGCCAAAACCCTCGGCAGTGAGAGCCGCGCCCAACTCGGCTACCTCATCGGCCAGTCGGGGATTCTGGAGTAGCGGGGCCGGGTGCGATGAGGGGCTGAAGGTCCGGGGAGCGCGGAGGGCCGTCGAGACCCACCTGGGCGATGCGGACGCCGAGCTGCGTGCGGCTGGCGGCGCCCAGGGTCTCCGCGAGACGGGCGATGTGGGCCCGGCAGGTACGAACACTGATGCCCAGTCGCTCCGCGACCACCGCGTCCTGGTGGCCCTCTGCCAGCAGCGCCGCGATGGAGCGTTCGCGGTGGGTGATGCCCTCAATTCCGGTGTCCGGGAGGGGCGCGGTGAGGGGGATCGCGAGGCGCCAGAGCCGTTCGAAGACGGTGACCAGGTAGTCGACCAGCGCCGGGTGCCGCAGCTCCAGCGCGATCGTGCGGTCGGGGCTTGCGGGGATCAGGGCGACCGTCCGGTCGAAGACGATGAGCCGCTCAGGGACCTCGTCGAGGGTACGGGCCTCGGCCGCGTCGCCCATCAGCTCCATGTAGTTGAGCAGTCCCTGACCATGCCGGGCGACGTGCGTGTACAGGTCGCGCATCTGTACGCCCCGCCGGCGCAGCGCGAGCGCCCGGTGCAGCCCTTCGGACAGTTCGTCCTCGCGACGGATGCCACCCGGCTGCACGGCCAGCACCTCGGACGTGCACGCCTCGGTCGCCTCGTCCATGGCAGCACGGATCCGGGGCAGTCCGTCGAGCACCCGGATCGCCACTCCCTCGGCAGGCGACCGCTCGTCGCCGCCCAAGGAGGCGTACCACTCGAAAGCGGACACGGTCGCACCCACACGCGACTGCGCCGCAACGACGTCCGCGTGCATCTCCCGCAGCAACCGCGTCATGACCTCCTGCGGCGAGGTCGGCACCAGGTATCGCATGTCGTCGGGGTCGGGATGCAGCAGCGCCAGCTCAACCAGACAGGGCACGGTCTCGGCATCCTCACGGGACACCCGGCCACGCCGCACGGCCCGGGAGTACACCCGGTCCCCCGCATCGCACAGACGGTCAGCACCGTGCGGATGCGCCTGCGTCCTGTGCCCGGCCATCTCCCCAACCCCCGGTTCCAGCCTCTTCGGAGCGCAACTATGCGCGGCAGACCCGGCCTCCGCAACACGGCTCGACCGCACCCGCGCTCCCTATCGACACACTAGATCCGCATTTGTCCACCCCTACGGCTGGCTGGTTGCAACAAGCTGATGGCCGGAGCGGCACGCACCCTCAGCGCATGATGGAACCGCTTCCCTCGGCTACCAAGGCACCCTGAGCGACCTTGGCCGAATACCGACCCGATGGGTGCCCCACAGTTTGATAGCGCATGGGCTATGGACTGATTCATCCCGCGCTTCCACGCGGACTGCCGTCCGCAGGTGATGACGTAGGCAAGGAATGCATCTGACCTGCAAGATTGAGGATTGCCCAGTCCCGTACACACTCATCAGTCGACGGCACTGTCCATAGCCGCGAGGGGGCCACAGAGGAGACCCGGGCTCAGCTGCTCCTCCAGCTGTAACTCCATGCACTACGGGCCACACCGCGATGACCCATATAACCCTATTGAGACGATAGTTAGAGTATGCACCCCCTCCTCATGCAACAAGATGAGGGTGTATCCGAGCAGTCAACGGTGCGATCGTGGGCGCAAGGGAAATGCGACCAAGTACTACAGCCTCAGATCTTGAGCTTGTAGTACTTGGGTCGGCAGGCCCTCCCGCGCCGCGAATTGGCACGGTTTATTCCGCATCCATCGGCTGCCTCGGCAGCTGAGCCACCATTCCCCCCACGCACAGGCAAGTGGCAGTCACAGGGCGGCCAACCCAGTTGACGCCCCTTTCACGTCGCACCCACGGGCAGTTCGGCCTGCCCGAATGAGGGGAATGATTTTGCGCAGATACCGATGGATCGCAAGATTGATCGTGGTCATCGCATTGACATTGGCGTCACTTCCGGCGAGTGCCGCGGCAGACGACTCACGCGAATTCACCAAAACCAGATTCACCACCCTGGAAGGTACTCCATTCCCTCAACCTAGGGCGGGGAAGCAGAGGAATGTGAGTCCGGAGAGCCCGGCAGAAGCGCAGCGTCGTACCGACTACGTGAAGACGCTGCCTGAAAGAACCCAAGCCGCGGACGCGGTTAATATGAGCGAATGCTGGGATGCAGTCGCCCCCGATACCGGCGGCGAGGAGACTCTCACTCACTTCACATGGTGCAAAGTCGGGCTTCTTACCGTCGACGATGTACGGTGCGACCCCGGCTGTAAGACGGTGGGATCCGTCTCCTTCCGAATGTCCATGATGGGGATGGGGAATCAAGGGTCGAGCGCAACGGAGGATCGGAAGGTTCGCATTTGGGTCATGCTCGACCAGGCGAGGATATCAACGCCTCCCCCTAATATGAGTCGGCAGCTTCGGTTCGTCCCGGAGTGCAGCACAACGAACAACAAGAAGATGAGAGTGGCTCGCGTCAAGGGAAGCAACATTGCCGACTCCAGCAAGTGGCAGTACCTCAACGCCGAAAAAAGTGCGTGGATGTACGGCGAGACCGAAGGCAACGATTTGACGAACGGTATCGCCAACGAGTACAGCGTCACCCCGCATAAGGGAAACTTCATTCTGGTCAGCCAGGACAGCACCGAGGCGTTCAGCGGAAAGATCAGGATGTGGCATGGCTGCGACCCTTACGGGCCATTCGCCTCATGGGTGGGTCATGACGTGGTATATCAGATGCCGGAGCCAGGCCCTTACGGGACATGCGAAGACGGAAGATGTTTCTCATATAATGCACATGCGCATCCGTCCCTATCG
Organism: Streptomyces vastus; assembly: GCF_039532825.1. Lineage (NCBI taxonomy): Bacteria > Bacillati > Actinomycetota > Actinomycetes > Kitasatosporales > Streptomycetaceae > Streptomyces > Streptomyces vastus. The sequence continues at coordinate 60,595 of NZ_BAAASJ010000033.1, read as the reverse complement.
TCCGGAGACCGTTGGACGTTGTCCTACAACGTCAACAACTTTGACACCAGAGTTTCGACGGAGGGTGCTCACTTCCGAGACCCCACCATCTACAGACCGCGCTTTGTTTCCTTCAAACTGGTATCCACCGGAACACTCAGATCGCAAGCCAAGCTGTCCTACTCGGCAGGTGGTTCCAGTAACGCGGCAGCATCGCCATGCCGCCCCAAGGAGCCTCCAATAGCTGGAACCTTCGCAATGAAGGCAGGTACACCCTGCCCGTAATCTAAGCCGCTCGTGTGCATGGCGCCCGTCAAACGAGGTGCCATGCACACGGAGTTCGGGAGCCGACTCATCGCCAATAGCTGAATTAACCGGAAGGGAAGCTGCACGGGCCGGCAGTCCTGGACAGCATCCCCTCTGCGAGGTCGGATGGACCCGAGTGGCGGTAGGCGCGTGCCTGGCCCCCCTCCCTTGCGGGGCGGGAGCCAGTACGCCACGATGCTGCCATGACCATTTCTGACGCCTGGTACAGCATCGAGACGTGGCTGCAGAGTCGAGCGCCCGCAACCTACGCTTCACTTCCCGATCCAGCTAGTAACGAGGAACTCGAAGCACTTGAGCGCGGAATTCAAATGGAATGCCCGGACGCGCTGAGAGAATCTCTGCTGCGGCACAACGGATCAGAGGAATGCACCCTTCCTGTCTTTTATCGTTTCAGCAGCATTCGACAAATTGAGTACGAATACAAAGAAATGGTGAAGGCGGATGAGCGTCGGGCTAAAGAGCTCCGAGAACGACATCGTGAACGCCCGAACCAATTTCCCGCCCTGATGCCAGGCGAACATCCGTTTTGGAGCCCCGGCTGGATCCCCTTCTGCTACAACGAGGGCGGTGACCTGCTCTTCCTCAGCCAGACGGAGGGTGAAACCCTTGGTAGAGTCGGTAAGTTCGGAGTGGACAGTGGCGCTTCCTTCGACGATAACTCAGCATTCATGTCGCTAGCTCATCTCTTGGAAGCCACCGTGAACGCCTTGCACGCCGGACGCTTCGAAATCTGGGGTGAGTGGCACCCTTACGTTGACAGCAAGGGTTTCCTAGATTGGCGAGACGCTGAAGAGTTCTGAATCGATGTCCGTACGGGATCCTTTGCCATCTCAAGCACCCAATTTCCCCCGTCCGGCTCACCGGCCCCAGTACTACAGCCTCAGATCATGTGACTGGTGGTCGGTGCTGACCGTTGTCCGGTCATGCTGATGAATGTGAGTGTGGAGCGCGTCGGGGACTGGGCGGAGGAACTGGGCGCTTTGACGGGCGGGTTGGGGCATCTGTTCGCCCGGCCAGAGTCGCGGGAGGTGTTCGCCGATCTCATCGAGGGGCTGCTGTCGGACCTGGGCTGCAAGAACGGCTGGACGATGGCCGAGCGGGCCACTCCGCACCGGATCCAGAAGTTCCTCGGCGAGGCAGGGCCAATGACATGCGCTTCCAAGGCGCCTGAAAGACCGCACGCTCGCAAGCGCTTCAAATGAAGCTTTCCTTGGAGAGCGCTGAGGCGCACATCGAGCAGCCACTCTCCGCAGTCCACGACGGCTATCGCGGCAATCCTCGGATCTGACATCACCACGATCTCGGCCATGGGTGGATCACGCCGTACGCCTCCATCGACTGCCCGACCCTCTCAGCCCCGCCTGGGTCCAGTGATCGCCACGCCGATCACGAAGCCCTTGGCAGGACCCTCGGGAATGGTTACTTCGGTGCCGTAGAGGACGCGGTGGATGTCGTCCCAGTCGGCCTTGTCGGGGCGTGGCCCGGTGAACAAGGTGACGGAGCCCTGGTCATCGAAGTCGTCGATGAGGACGTAGACGGGGATGCCGGCGCGGGCGTACTCCCGGCGCTTCCGCACTCGGTCCCGGTCTCGGTTGCGGCTGCCCGGCGAGACGACTTCGACGATCAGGCACACGGACTCGGCCGTGACTCCGAGGTCGTCCTCGTCACCGCACTGCTCGGTGTCCTCCGGCGCGACGAAGGCATCCGGAATCCATGCCTTGCGCTTGTAGATCACATTCACATCCTGGTGACAGGCGTACTCGCCGCCGTCCAGGAACCTGTCCAGGGCCCTTCGCACACGGTTGGTGATCAGGCCGTGCGAACGGCGGGCGGTGGGCGACACCTCGATGGCTCCCTCGATGATCTCAGCGCGGTAGCCCTCGGGGAGTTCCATGGCCTTCCATGCCTGCCACAGGACCTCGTCCAGTTCGGGGCCGTTCTCGGCGGGGGACACGGACTCGGTCCTGATCTCAGGCATGGTCTCGGGCCTCTCGTGCGCAAGAGCGGTCATGGCGGCACCTCCTCCTCAAGTGTGGGCTTGGCGTACTAGAGGCACAAGCAACGCGATCACGGTAGGTACGGCGATGGGGGCGGCCAGGGGAAAGGCCCCTGCGTCACCCGATGCGGTGAGGATGGCTCGGGCCGCCAGCTGCCGCCTCCCCCAGCTCGAACCAAACGCCCTTCGCGTACCGACCCGCCCGGTCCGTCGCTACGCCCCACGCCTCCGCAACCCCGGCAACGAGGGCGAGGCCTCTGCCCCAGCAGGCAGTCGCCCCGGCTGCGGGCGCGACTGGGGCGTCGTGGCTCTCGTCGTACACGCTCACCCGGAGCCGGGCCGGTGTGAGCTGGACACGGAGCATCGTGGTGCCCTTCGTGTGCAGATGAACGTTGGTGACCAGCTCCGAGGTGCAGAGGGTGGCCGGCAGGACGAGGGGTTCGCGGTCGAGGGTGAGGAGGACCGCGCGTACGAAGTCGCGGCAGACCTTGGGGTCAGTGATATCGGCGGGGGCGAAGAGGCTGTAGTCGTACGAGAGTTGGACGGGCCTGTGCGGCGCCCGGCGGGCGGCATCCATGGGACATCGGCTCCTGTCGGAAGGGTGCGGGTGGATTGGCGGGAGACGTTGGAGCCCGCGATGGCAGTGTCCGGGTCCGACTGGATGGCGGTTCGGATGCGCTTTCGCCGGTGGGCAGGGGGAGTTGAACGACTCCGGCTACGATTTCGGAGCGTCGCCACCACCGCACTCAAAGTAGCGAATACGGGTTACCGCGTGCAACCTATTCGCTGGATAGCGGTGGACCACACAGCCCGAGCGGGGCAGACTGGCGCCAACCCACCGGAAAAGGAACCACGTTGGCACTTCGCACCAGCACGACAGAGCGACAGCGGCGCCTCGGCGCAGAGTTGCGCAAGCTGCGCGAGGAGTCCGGCCACTCCGTGACGGAGGGCGGGGAGTTCATCGGCATGGGCCGCGCTCACCTCGGGCACGTCGAGGCAGGCCGGACGGCAATCCCGACGGACAAGCTGCGTACCCTTTGCCACGCATATGGGTGCACACGGGAACCCTTGATCGAGGCCTTGGTCGCGATGAGTGAGGACAACGGGAAGGGTTGGTGGACCGAGTACCGCCGCACGCTGAGTCAACCCGTTCTGGATCTGGCGGAACTCGAAGCGGCGGCCGACGCTCTCTTCTCGTACGAGTCCCTGTTCATCCCGGGCATCCTGCAGACGCAGGAGTACACGCGCTCCATCTTCCGGTCCAGCGAGCGCCCGCACGAGGACTTGGACAAGGCGGTTCAGTTCCGCATGAACCGGCAACAGGTCCTGCTACAGGCGGAACCCCCCTCCCTGCACGCCGTGATCCACGAGGCTGCCCTGCACGTACGGTTCGGCGGCGCGACTGTCATGCGCAGGCAGCTGCTGCATCTGATTCGCATGGCGGAACTGCCGAACGTCACGATCCAGGTGCTGCCTTTCACGGCCGAGGGGCTGCCGGCCTTCAGCACCCCGTTTCTGCTCACCGAATCCCACAAGTCGGCCCTGCAGACGGTCCTCGTCGAGAACCCGGCGGGCTCGCTCTACATCCATGAAAGCGAGGCGCTCGTGAAGTACCAGGCGCGTTTCGACCGTCTTCGCTCGGCATCCCTGCCGCCTCTGGACCCCGCGGTACCCGCGGTTGCACACGAGTCGCGCGATTCCCTGACCCTGGTGCAACACCTGCTCTACAGCCTTCAGGAGGCCTGATCATGCACGAACCGGCCTGGCAGAAGTCGTCGTTCAGCGAGGACCAAGCGAACTGCATATACCTCGCCACCTCCTCCGACGGAACGATCCGCCTCCGCGAGAGCGACGACCCCGGCACCGTACTCACCACCGCCCCGCAGGGCCTCGCCGCTCTGCTCGACAACCTCCGGCGAAGCGCTACTTGATGGGGTGTCGCCGGAATGAACTCGCGACCGTAGGCGGGGGTGCAGCACTTAAGACTTCAATGAGGAGTGGACCTGTTATAGATGTGCTTATTACGGGTCCCTACAGCCGTCAGCGCAGTGGGCCCCACTTTCCATGAGATTCCGAACGGCACCGTCGGCCCGGCCGGGCACTCCCCATCCGTCACGTCCCCGCGCCTACCCCACGCCCCGCGATCACTCCCGTGAGCTGCCCGAAATCACCAAGTGATCACCCCGTTACCTGCCGCACCTACCGTCAGGCCATGGCGGACATATTTGACGCATACGCGTTGGCCGACGCGTGGGACGAGATGTTTGAGCGGCCGGGTGAGGTCAGGACCGCCTATGAGCCGGTGCTGGCAGCACTTCAACCGATGGAACCGGCCGAACTCCGGTTCAAGGCCGACCAGATGGCCCGCGCGTTCACGGACCGCGGCGTGACCTACGCCTTCGCGGGCGAGGAAAGACCCTGGCCGCTGGACCTGGTGCCCCGGGTCCTCGACGCCCTCGAATGGGATCTGATCCAGCGCGGGGTCGCACAACGGGTCAGGGCCCTTGAGGCCTACCTCGCCGACGCGTACGGGGCGTGCCGGGCCTTCGAGGACGGGGTGGTGCCCTGGAGACTCCTCCTCAACTCCGGGCACTTCCACAGAGCCGCGCACGGCGTGGAGCCGCCGGGCGGGGTACGCATCCATGTCGCCGGCATCGATCTCGTACGCGACGAGGCCGGCGACTTCCGCGTCCTGGAAGACAACGTACGGGTGCCGTCCGGGGTCTCGTACGTCATCGAGAACCGGCGCGCGATGACCCGGATCTTCCCCTCCCTCTTCGCCGAGCAGCATGTGTGCCCGGTCGACGGCTACGGGCAGCGCCTGTTCGCGGCGCTGCGCGCGGCGGCGCCCGACGGGGTCGGCGACCCGCGTGTCGTCGTCCTCACGCCCGGCCCGAGCAACGCCGCCTACTTCGAGCACGCCCTGCTGGCCCGGCTGATGGGCGTGCAACTCGTCGAGGGTCACGATCTCGTGTGCCGCGGAAACCGCGTCTGGATGCGGACGACGCGCGGCGAGATGCCGGTCCATGTCGTATACCGGCGGCTCGACGACGACTTCCTCGACCCGCTCCACTTCCGCCCCGACTCGGTGATCGGCTGCCCGGGCATCATGAGCGCGGCCCAGGCGGGGAACATCACGCTTGCGAACGCCGTGGGCAACGGCATCGCGGACGACAAGCTGCTCTATACGTACGTCCCCGATCTCATCCGGTACTACCTCGCCGAGGAACCGGTCATCCCCAATGTCGAATCGTTTCGCCCCGAGGAACCAGGGCAGTTGGAGGCCGTACTCGACCAGCTCGACCAGCTGGTCGTGAAGCCGGTCGACGGGGCGGGCGGGCAGGGCATCGTGATCGGTCCGCACGCGGACAAGGCCACGCTGGATCGCGTACGCAAAGAGGTCATCGCCGATCCGCGCGGCTGGATCGCCCAGCGTCCCGTCGCCCTGTCCACCTCGCCCACCCTCGCGGGCGACCGGATGGCGCCGCGCCACATCGATCTGCGGCCTTTCGCCGTGAACGACGGCAGTGAGGTGTGGGTACTGCCCGGAGGCCTGACCCGGGTAGCGCTCCAGGAGGGCAACCTCATCGTCAACTCCAGCCAGGGCGGCGGCTCCAAGGACACCTGGGTGCTCGCGGAGGGTCCGGCGGGCGGGCCGCTTCCGGAGGAGCCCGGCGCCGTACCGGACGTCGCCCCGCGTCAGCTCGGCCCGGAGGGTGAACGCCCCCTCGCAAAGGAAGGGGCGCAGCAACAGTGACGACTCCCCATGGAGCGACCACTGATCGAGGAGGTACGGCCTTGAACCCTCCCCAAGCTGAAGGCAAGGGGATTCCTGGCTCACGTCGCCTGCGGCCCTGCGGACCAGCAGGTCCTACACGATCAACACCAGCCGGGTTGGAACCAGCCCGGTTTGGTACTGCAAGTAAAGGAGTTGCTGTGCTGGCTTGGCTCTCGCTCAGCACGCCGGAGATCGTGCCAGGCGTCTCGTGGGCGGTCGTTCGCCATGGAGGTTCACGGTGAACGACGTGATCCTCTCCCGCATCGCCGAAGCGCTGACCTGGACGGGCCGGTACGTCGAGCGGGCGGACGCCACAGCCCGCATCCTCGACGCGTATCTGCACCGGCTGCTGGAGGACCCCTGGCGGGACGAGGACGTGGCCTGCCGCTCGCTGTACGCGATCCTCGGCGTCGACGCGGGCGACACGCGCGTGGACATGCAGCAGGTACTGGACCAGCTGGCATTCGACGCCCGCTCGACCTGCTCCATCGAGGGAGCGCTGGGCGCCGCCCGCCTCAATGCCCGCAGCGCCCGCGAGGCGGTCTCCTCGGAGATGTGGGAGTGCCTCAACTCCACCTGGCACGCCCTCGCCGACCAGCGCATGGCGGCCCGCCGCACCGGCCCGTACGCCTATCTCGAACTCGTACGCCGCCGGGCCGCGCTCTTCTTCGGCCTGGCCGACTCGACGATGAGCCGCGACGACAGCTGGCGTTTCGTGGTCCTCGGCCGGAGCCTGGAACGGGTGGACATGACCGTACGGCTGCTGTCCGTACGCGTCCTGGACGCTCCGCACGCGCCGGACTGGCCGACGCTGCTGAGCGCGAGCGGGGCGGACGAGGCGTACGCGCGGGTGTACGGCGGCTTCGGGGACACGGCCCGCGTGGCCGAATTCCTCATCATGGACCGGGAGTTCCCGCGTTCGGTGCTGCACGCTCTGACCACGGCGGAGGAGTGCCTGGCCGCGCTGGGGCGCCCGCGCCAGGATCCGGCGCGCCGCCCGATAGGCCGGATGCGCACGCGGCTGGAGTACCAGGACTCAACAGCTCTCGAAGACGTACTCCCGTCCCTGCTCCGGGAGTTGCAGACGTCCTGCATGGCTTCCGCCGAGGCGGTCGCGGAGAAGTTCTTCCCGTACCAGGGGCCCGTCGAGTGGGCCCAGGAAGGAGCGTGAGTACGCCATGACGCGCAGACTCCGCATCCGGCACACCACGAAGGTGTCGTACGCCCAGGCCGCGGTCTCCTCCCACAACGAGGTCCGCATGACGCCGCTGACGCTCCCGGGCCAGACCACGCTGGACGCCCGCGTACTCGTGAACCCCTCCACCCCGACCTGGTCGTACTGGGACTACTGGGGCACCCAGGTCACCGGCTTCGACCTGATGGAACCGCACGCGGACCTGATGATCACGGCGGTGAGCCTGGTCGAGACGGCCCCGCCGGGCGGGCTCCAGGCGGCCCCGACCTGGGCGGAGGTGGCCGAACTGGTCGCGAACTCCCGCCTGTTGGAGTACGCGGCGCCGACATCCCGTACGACCATGCCCGACGCACTCGTCGAGCGGGCCCGCACGGCCGCGGCCGGCCTCGACCCGCACGAGACGGCGGTGGCGGTGTCGTCCATGGTCGCCGACCACGTCAGGTACATCCCCGGCTCCACCGGCGTGAACACCGCTGCCGCCGAGGCCTGGGAACAGGGCGCGGGCGTCTGCCAGGACATCGCGCACCTGACGGCGGGGCTGCTGCGTGCCCTCGGTCTGCCCACCCGCTATGTCTCCGGCTACCTCCACCCCGACCGCGAGGCGGAGCTCCACCGCCCCGTCGAAGGCCAGAGCCACGCCTGGGTCGAGTACTGGGCGGGCGACTGGACCGGCTACGACCCCACCAACCGCGTCCGCGTCGACGAGTCCCACGTGGTCGTCGGCCGGGGCCGCGACTACGACGACGTCACCCCGCACAAGGGGGTGTACCGGGGAGTGGCCGGAGGGCCACCGGAGGTGACGGTGGAGTTCACGCGGGTGGCGTAAGAGGGGCAGGCGGGCGGATCCTGATGGTGGTACCAGTAGCCGGCCGTCTCCGGAGGTGATCGCGATGACGCACACGGCTGTCGGATGGCACGTGGAGCTGGAATTCGAGGAGGACGACCACCGCACCCGCGCCGCCGCCCTCGTACGGCTCCGTGATGGAAGCGAGGTACGAGCCCACGGCTACGCCAAACGCCACCCCTCCGACTCCAACCAGCCGAGGGTGGGCGAAGAGGTGGCAGGAGCCAGGGCCCTGAACGAACTGGCCATGAAACTCCTGACCAAGGCCCACGACGAAATAGACGAGGCCTCGGGCCGGACGTCACATCCGCTGAACGCGTGACGTGGGGACGGTTGCGATGCCGTCCCGGTGAGGGCGGGACCATCCGGCTCCCGCCCCCGTCTCCTGCTCGAAAGCCGGGGCCCAACTTCTTCAGGCCGAGCTCCTACTTCTTCAGGCCGAGCTCCTACTTCTTCAGGCCGAGCTCCTTGCAAGCCGCCTCGTACTTCGAGGTGCAGATGTCCGAGACCTTGTAGATGCCGTCGTCGATGACCGTGTCCTGGATGTTGTCCTTCGTCAGGGGGGAGACGAGGACGAGGTGGGCCGGGACGTTCTCCGTCGTCGGGCTGTCCACCTTGGCGCGGGTGAGGGCGTCGAACTCGATGCCCCAGCCGTGGGCCACGGCCACGGCCAGCTCTGCGGCGGTCTCGGCCTCTTCGGGGTAGGGCTTGTACACGCTCATGTACTGCTCGCCGGAGACGATGCGCTGCACCGCCTCGAGTTCCGCGTCCTGGCCGGTGATCGGCGGCAGGTCGGTCACGCCGGCCGCCTTGAGCGCGGAGACGATGCCGCCCGCCATGCCGTCGTTGGCGGAGTAGACCCCGTCGATGTTCTCGGCGCCGATGGAGGAGATCGCGGCCATCATGTTGGCCCGCGCGTTCGACGGCTTCCAGTCCTTGGTGTCGTACTGCTTGGCGATGGTCACCTTGCTGCTGAGTTCGGCGAGGGCGGCCTTCTTGAACTGGGCCGCGTTCGGGTCGGTGACCGCACCGTTCATCATGACGATCTTCTCGGACCTGCCGCCGTCCAGGACCTCGGCGAGCGCCCGGCCCTGTACCTCCCCGACCTGCTGGTTGTCGAAGGAGATGTACGCGTCGATGGGGCCCTCGGCCAGCCGGTCGTACGCGATGACGGGGATGTCCGCGTCCTTCGCCTTCTGTACGCCGTCAGCGATGTCCTTGGCGTCCACCGCGTCCAGGAGCACCACGTCGACCTTGTCGTCGACCATCCGCTGGAGCTGCTTCTTCTGCTCGTCGGCGTCCTGTTCGGCATTGGCGTATACGACCGTGCCCTTGCCGTTGGTCAGCTCGTCGACCTTCTTCTTGATGATGGGGTGGTCGAACTTCTCGTAGCGCTGGTTCGCCTTCTCCGGCAGCAGCAGACCCACCGTGATGTCGTCGCCCTTGGTCGGCTTCGCCGATCCGCCCTCAGCGCTGTCCTCGAGCACACCACATGAGGCGAGCGAGAGAGTCATGGTGGACACGGCCAGGGATATGGCGATACGACGCATACGGCTGATCACTTCTGGTGCCTTCCGAACGAGACCGCAGTTTTGCGACCCAGGTGACAAAAGGCAACGCGGGAGTGTCAAATGCGTCAAGGAATTCTGGCTAACGAGATCACAACAGCACTCTGCGTGGCTGTTGTGAAGACACAGAGGTGAAGATCTGGAGGACCGGCGGGCGGAGGTGGAGCATGCGTGATGGCCTGGCCATCGGCAGTTCACCGACCGCGAGTCCCGGGAGATTCTGATGCGCAAGATCACGTTGGGTATGTCCGTGTCCCTCGACGGCTTCTTCGCGGGCCCGAACGGCGAGCTCGACTGGCATCTGGTCGACGAAGAGGTGCACCGCCACCACAACGAGCGCATCAAGCCGATGGGCGGCTTCCTGAACGGGCGGGTCATGCACGAGCTGATGGTCGGCTACTGGCCGACCGCCGACGAGGACCCCTCGGCCACGGAGCCCGAGCGCGAGTTCGCGGCCATCTATCGGGACATGCCGAAGATCGTGTACTCCCGCACCCTGGAGCCGGGTCCCGCCGACTGGAACACGACCGTCGTGCCGGAAGTCGTACCCGAGGAGGTCAGGGCCCTCAAGGAGCAGCCCGGCGGCGACCTCGGAGTCGGCGGCGCGGAACTCGCGGCGGAGTTCCGCCGCCACGACCTGATCGACGAGTACTGGCTCTACGTCACCCCGGTCATCCTGGGCCGCGGACGCCCCCTCTTCCCGGAGTCGGACGCCACCACCCACCTGCGCCTCGCCGGGACCCACACCTTCGGCAACGGCGTCGTACTCCTGCACTACGAGCGGTCCGGCGCCTGAGCGCTCCGCTGGAGAACGGTGATGCTGTATCGACGTGCGGCTCCGCCGCGGGCGCGGGCCTCCTGAGTCAGTCCCAGCCGTGTCCGTCGTGTCCTTCGTCCGGCGGGCGTTCCGGGAAGCGGAGGAGGCGGGCCGGCGGGACCGGGAAGTGCTCGCTGTCGGGGTGCTGGCGTCGGACGCCGTCGTCGGTACGGGAGTTGGGGCTGGACTCGGTGCGGGCGTCGGCGCCCGGCGGTTCGGTCGCGCGGGCGTGCTCGTGCCAGCCGGCGCGGAACCAGTTCAGCTGCTGCCGTTGCAGCTCCTCCTCGGTGAGCACGCGCACGCCCTCCGGTCCGGCCGCCCGGACCTTCTCGCCGAGTCCGATGAGCAGTTCACCCACCAGCCTGGAGACGCGTTCCGCCTCGTCACCCCGGCCGCCGCCGCCCGGATTCCCCATGCCGCACTCCCTCGACTCCCTCGCGCTGCTCCCTCGCGTCAACCGCCCTCCGGCAGGAACTGCCTCGCCACCTTGGCGAACAGCTCCCGCAGTTCGGGCGGAACACCCATCCTGCGAGCCGCCTCCTCGGGACTCAGCGCCGTATGGCCGTCCCCGGCCGCGGGGTGTCCGGCGCCCGCGACGACCGGCAGGTCGTCCTCCGTCAGCCGGCCCGAGCGGATGAGCATCTCGCGCAGCGGCACGCCGAGTACGGCCGCGATACGCCGCATCGTCTCCAGGTCGGGCATGGACTGACGCTGCAACAGCCTGCTCACGGCGGCCCGATGCACCCCGGCATCGTCGGCGAGCTTCGAACGACCGCCCCCACGCGGGCTGTCGATGTCGTAGCCATGGCCGCGCAGCAGCTCCTCGATCCAGCCGGCGAACTCGTCGAGCCCCTCGGCCCGGTATTTGCGATCTGTGTGGGCATCGGCCCGTGAGCTGGAACGCATATGTCCGCTCTCCCCTCGTCGCGCGGACAACGTACCGATCGCACTCGCACCAAGGTGTGTGCGCGCTCGCGCGTAACTGTGGAGATTCGGCAACCGCCGTGACGTCAGCGGCAGTTGGCGTAGGGCCTGGAGCGTCACCATCGCGCCCACCTCCACGGAGGGTAGTCACTTGCGTACGCGCTCGCACCATGCAAGTCTATTCGCTCGCTCCCCGTCATCGAACATATGTTCCCACACTCGGGGTGAAGAAGAGCGGAGAAAGCAGAGGAGAGAGGAGCGCCACGATGACCGATGCCACGCGCAGAACGTTTCGTACGGACCGGCTGCTGCGCGAGGACGCCGGGACGGAGGCCGACCATGACGACGACTGAGGCCGACGAAGTCGCACTGGAGCTGGAACGCCTGCGCCGCTCGGTGGACGTCGGCTTCGCCACCACCCGTGGCGACCTGGCCCTCCTCCTCCAGCGCGCCGACCAGACCGACAAGACCCTCGACGAACACGAAACCCGCCTCGAGGCCCTGGAACGCGCCCGCTGGCCCCTGCCGTCCCTGGCAGCCCTCACGTCATGCGTCGCCCTGGCGGTGACGCTTTGGCAGGCGGCGGGGCGGTAGGCCCGCGATGCGGGAAGGAGCCGGCGGGTTCAACTCCCCGACTTCTTCCCGTGGTCGGACCGCTCAGGCCACTTACGGAAGTCGACTCACCTCAATCCACTCCCGCAGCAACCCCTCCCGGTCCGCCGCCCGAGGCGACCCGTCCTCCCGGGCCCGCCCCCACTGGGCCATGGCGGCCAATGTCGCCCGCAGCGTGGCCTCGCCCGCAGTCAGATGGGACAGGAGCGCCAGCGAGAGGTCGTACTCCTCCTGGGAGTAGCCGGACGCCGCCGCGTACGCCGTCAACTCGGCGTCCTTGTCGGCCGTTTCGATGGATACCGTCATCGCGTGCGGCCGGTCCGAGCCTCCCAGGCCGACCACCGTCAGTGCCATCTCCACCAGCACGCCCACCTGGTGTTTGAGGGACTTCACCGGAACGTCCCCGACGGTCAGCGCGCGGACGTCCTCCCACGGCCACAGGCCCGACTGACGCTCGCCGAGGACCACGACCCCTTCCGGCGTCAGCCGCACCCCGGAGGCAAGCCCGGACGGCTTCGCCCCCACATACACATCGCCCTCGGCGATCCAGAACAGCCCCACCATGGCCATGGGAAAGCTCCATTCCCCCGGTGAATCCAGTAGATCTCGTAGATGGTCCCAGCACGTGAAGGGGCCCGGAGGCTCAGGCGAGCCTCCGGGCCCCTTCACGCTGTTGTGCCGTCCCTAGTCCGACTGCTGGCGCTTCGGGCGCCAGACCACCAGCGCGCTCGTCTGCTGGACGTCCTGGTACGGGACCAGGTCGCGGCGGTACGAGGCGTGGACCGCGGCCTCGCGTTGCTGCATCGCTGCGGCGGCGCCGTCCAGGGCCGCTTGCAGTTCCGCTACGCGGGACTGCAGGGCGGCGACCTGGTTCTCCAGTTCGATGATGCGCTTGATACCGGCCAGGTTGATGCCCTCGTCCTGCGACAACTGCTGGACCGTGCGCAGCAGTTCGATGTCGCGGGCCGAGTAGCGCCGGCCCCGCCCGGCTGTGCGGTCGGGGGAGACCAGGCCGAGACGGTCGTACTGGCGCAGGGTCTGGGGGTGCAGACCGGAGAGCTGGGCCGCCACCGAGATGACGTACACCGGAGTTTCCTCGGTCAGCTCGTACGGGTTGCGTCGACGGCCATCCATGGTGTCCTCATGCTCCCTTCGCCGCCTGGAACAGCTCGGCCCGCGGGTCCTCACCCGCGGTCGCCTCGCGGTACGCCTCGAGCGCGTCACGCGCCTTGCCCAACACATCCTTGGGAACCGCGACCTCGACGGTGACCAGCAGGTCCCCGCGGGTGCCGTCCTTGCGGACCGCGCCCTTGCCGCGGGCGCGCATCGTCCGCCCGTTGGGCGTGCCCGGCGGCAGTTTCAGGGTGACCGGCGGCCCGCCCAGAGTCGGCACCCGGACCTCCCCGCCCAGCGCCGCCTCGGCGAACGTCACCGGGACCGTCACCGTGAGATTGTCGCCCTTGCGGCCGAAGACCGGGTGGGCGCCCACATGCACGACGACGTACAGGTCGCCCGCCGGACCGCCCCGTTCACCCGGAGCGCCCTTGCCGCGCAGCCGGATCCGCTGGCCGTCGCTGACGCCCGCGGGGATCCGGACCTGCATCGTGCGCGACGACTTGGCCCGGCCGCTGCCCTTGCAGATCTCGCAGGGGGTCTCCGCCATCAGACCGCGGCCCTTGCAGTCGGGGCACGGGTCGGTGAGCGAGAAACCGCCGCCCGAACCGCGCGCCACCTGCCCCGTGCCGACGCACGTCGGGCACACGCGCGGTGTGCCGTTCGCGTCGCCGGTGCCCGAGCAAGCCTTGCAGGGCGACTGCGAGGACATCCTGAGGGGGACCGTCGCGCCCTCGATCGCCTCGGTGAAGCTGAGGGTGACCTCGGACTCGATGTCCTGGCCGCGCCTGGGCTGTACGCGCGTAGTACCCGAGCTGCCCCGGTTGAACAGGCCCCCGAAGACGTCACCGAGCCCACCGCCGAAGCCGCCGCCGGCACCGCCCGCCCCGCCCTGGCCGGGTGCGCCTCCGAAGAGGTCGCCCAGGTCGAAGTTGAAGGTGCCACTGCCGCCGGCGCCGGGCCCCGGCCTGAAGCCGCCGTTGCCGAAGAGGGTGCGCGCCTCGTCGTACTCCTTGCGCTTCTTGGGGTCGCCGAGGATGTCGTTCGCCTCGGAGATCTCCTTGAAGCGCTCCTCCGCCTTGGCGTTCCCCTTGTTGGCGTCCGGGTGGTACTCCCGGGCGAGCTTGCGGTACGCCTTCTTGATCTCGGCCTCGGTGGCGTCCTTGGGGACGCCGAGGACCTTGTAATAGTCCTTCTCGATGAAGTCCTTCGTGCTCATCCTCGACGTCCCTCCTTCCTTCTCACGCGCCGTACGGTCCGTACGTTCATTCGTACGCCCCGTACGTCGCCGAAGTCAGCCCTCGTCCGGGCCACCGTTCTCCTTGTCGTCGGCCGGCGACTGCGACGAATCCGCCTCGTCGGCCTTGACGGTCTGCGCGCCCGGCTGCGGTTCGGCCACCGCCACCCGCGCGGGGCGGATGGTGCGCTCGCCGAAGCGATACCCCGGCTGCAGAATCGCCACGCACGTCGTCTCCGTGACGTCCGGCGCGTAACTGTGCATCAGGGCCTCGTGGATCGTCGGGTCGAAGGGCTCGCCCTCCTTGCCGAACTGCTGGAGGCCCAGCTTCGCCGCGACGGTCTCCAGCGACTCGGCCACCGACTTGAAGCCGCCGACCAGTTCGCCGTGATCCCGCGCGCGGCCGATGTCGTCGAGTACGGGCAGGAGCTCGGTCAGGAGGTTCGCGATGGCGATCTCCTTGACCTGGATCCGGTCCCGCTCGACCCGGCGGCGGTAGTTCTGGTACTCGGCCTGGAGCCGCTGGAGGTCCGCCGTGCGCTCACCGAGCGCCGTACGCACCTGGTCCAGCTGCGCCGTCAGGGCCGCCGTCTGCTGTGCTGCCTGCTGGGCTGCTGCCGCGTCCCCGGCCGGGGCCGCCCCCTCCTGAGGGGCGGCCTTCGGCTCCGCGTCATCAGGGGTGGCGCCGGAAGGGACGTCGGGCTGCTGCTGAGGCTGAGCCTGCTGCGGCTGTTGAGGCTGCTGCGGCTGCTGCTCGTCGAAGCCCGGGGTCTCCTCCGTCACGCGGCACCGTCCTTCCGGTCCTCGTCGACGATCTCGGCGTCGACGACGTCGTCGTCGGCCTTGGCCTGCGCGCCACCGTCGGCGGCATCCTGAGGACCGCCCGGACCCTCCGGACCGCCCGCGGCCTGCGCGCCCTGAGCATCGGCGTACATCGCCTGGCCCACCTTCTGCGAGACCGCGGCGACCTTCTCGGTGGCCGTACGGATCTCGGCGGTGTCCTCGCCCTTGAGCGCGGTCTTCAGCTCCTCGACTGCGGTCTCGACCTCGGTCTTGACCTCGCCGGGGACCTTGTCCTCATTGTCCTTGAGGAACTTCTCCGTCTGGTAGACGAGCTGCTCGCCCTGGTTGCGGCTCTCGGCGGCCTCGCGGCGGGCGTGGTCCTCCTCCGCGTACTTCTCGGCCTCCTGGCGCATCCGGTCGACCTCGTCCTTCGGCAGCGAGGAGCCGCCGGTGACGGTCATCTTCTGCTCCTTGCCCGTGCCCAGGTCCTTCGCGGTCACGTGCATGATGCCGTTGGCGTCGATGTCGAAGGCGACCTCGATCTGCGGAACACCGCGGGGCGCCGGCGGCAGACCGGTCAGCTCGAACATCCCGAGCTTCTTGTTGTACGCCGCGATCTCGCGCTCGCCCTGGTAGACCTGGATCTGCACGGACGGCTGGTTGTCCTCGGCGGTGGTGAAGATCTCGGACCGCTTGGTCGGGATCGTCGTGTTCCGCTCGATGAGCTTCGTCATGATGCCGCCCTTGGTCTCGATACCGAGGGACAGCGGGGTCACGTCGAGGAGCAGTACGTCCTTGACCTCACCCTTGAGGACACCGGCCTGCAGCGCCGCGCCGATGGCGACGACCTCGTCCGGGTTGACGCCCTTGTTGGCGTCCTTGCCGGCGGTCAGGTCCTTGACCAGCTCTGCGACGGCGGGCATACGGGTGGAGCCACCGACGAGAACGACGTGGTCGATCTCGCTCAGCTGAATGCCGGCGTCCTTGATGACGTTGTGGAACGGCGTCTTGCAGCGCTCCAGGAGGTCGGCCGTCAGCTGCTGGAACTGGGCGCGGGTGAGCTTCTCGTCCAGGTGCAGCGGGCCTTCGGCGGACGCGGTGATGTAGGGCAGGTTGATCGAGGTCTCCGTGGAGGACGACAGCTCGATCTTGGCCTTCTCCGCGGCCTCACGCAGGCGCTGGAGGGCCATCTTGTCCTTGCCCAGGTCCACGCCGTGGCCACTGGCGAACTGCTTCACCAGGTAGTCGACGACGCGCTGGTCCCAGTCGTCACCACCGAGGTGGTTGTCACCGTTGGTGGCCTTCACCTCGACGACGCCGTCGCCGATCTCGAGCAGCGAGACGTCGAAGGTGCCGCCACCGAGGTCGAAGACGAGGATCGTCTGGTCGTCCTTGTCGAGGCCGTACGCCAGGGCGGCGGCCGTCGGCTCGTTGACGATCCGCAGGACGTTCAGGCCCGCGATCTCGCCGGCCTCCTTGGTGGCCTGGCGCTCCGAGTCGTTGAAGTACGCCGGGACGGTGATGACCGCGTCCGTGACCTTCTCGCCCAGGTACGACTCCGCGTCCCGCTTCAGCTTCTGCAGGATGAAGGCGGAGATCTGCTGCGGGTTGAAGGGCTTGTTGTCGAGCTCGATCTTCCAGTCCGTGCCCATGTGCCGCTTCACGGAGCGGATGGTCCGGTCTACGTTGGTGACCGCCTGGCGCTTGGCGACCTCGCCGACGAGCACCTCGCCGTTCTTGGCGAAGGCGACGACGGACGGCGTGGTCCTGGCGCCCTCGGCGTTGGTGATGACGGTGGGCTCACCGCCCTCCAGAACGCTGACGACCGAGTTAGTCGTGCCCAGGTCGATGCCGACCGCACGTGCCATTGTGATTCCTCCAGCTGACTTGAGTGGAACGGACTCAAGTGTGCACGACGCTGGACGCTGGGTCAAAAGGGGTGAGTCTGCCAGGCTCAACTTTTATATGAACCTTACCTTCAGGAGCCGGTTTTTCGCCTACGGGGCGGGGGCGTTGGGTTCGTCTGGCGACTGCGGGTAGTGGTGGGTTGCTCGCGCATTTCCCCGCGCCCCTAAAGGGCCTGCGGCTCCGGGGGCGCCCCGTTAGGGGCGCGGGGAACTGCGCGACCAGCCACGACGGACCCGCAGTCGCCCATGAACCTGGTCACACCACCCCCATGGGCGAACCCGCGGAGCGCTGAGGCAAGCCTCAGCGACGCAGATCACCGCGCGGCTGGCTACAGTGCGGCGGAAGATATGGGTAGTCTCAGACGGACCGCATAAGTTACCGCTTAGTAATGACCTTCGAGCCGAGCTCGAAGACCCCTCGCAGGCCCGAGGAGCCCCGAAATGCAACTCGCCGCGATCGTCGTGTCGATGGTCCTCATGACAGTCGGCGTCGCCCTGTTCGGCCGTGCCATCCTGCAGATCTTCCGCTTTGTGATGCTCGGCCAGCCCCTCCCGGCCGGCGCCCGGACCAACGACCCCGTCCTGCGCACCATCACCCTGGCCAAGGAGTTCCTCGGCCACACCAGGATGAACCGCTGGGGCGTCGTCGGCATCGCGCACTGGTTCGTGGCGATCGGCTTCTACACCCTGCTCCTGACGATCGTGAACGCCATCGGCCAGCTCTTCAAGGCCGACTGGTTGCTGCCGGTCATCGGTGACTGGGCGCCGTACAACGTCTTCGTCGAGTTCATCGGCACGATGACGGTGGTCGGCATCCTGGTGCTGATCGCCATCCGGCAGCTGTCCAGGCCGGGCAAGGCGGGCCGCAAGTCCCGCTTCGCGGGCTCCAACACCGGCCAGGCGTACTTCGTCGAGACGATCATCCTCATCGTCGGCGTCTGCATCTTCATGCTGCACGCGCTGGAGGGCGCCCAGCACCACGTCGAAAGCTACGAGGCCTCGTTCTTCATCTCGTACCCCGTGGTCTCGGCGCTGGAGGGGCTGGACCTCTCCACGCTCCAGAACCTCACCTACCTCTTCGCCGGCGTGAAGATCGCGGCCTCCTTCATCTGGATGATCACGGTCTCCCTGAAGACCGACATGGGTGTGGCCTGGCACCGCTTCCTGGGCTTCCCGAACATCTGGTTCAAGCGCAACGCCGACGGCTCGACCTCGCTGGGCGCGCTGCTGCCGATGACCTCCGGCGGCAAGCCCATCGACTTCACCGACCCCGGCGAGGACGACGTCTTCGGCGTCTCCCAGGTCGAGCAGTTCTCCTGGAAGGGCCTGCTGGACTTCTCCACCTGCACCGAGTGCGGACGCTGCCAGTCGCAGTGCCCCGCCTGGAACACCGGCAAGCCCCTCTCGCCCAAGCTGCTCATCATGTCGCTGCGCGACCACGCGCACGCCAAGGCCCCGTACCTGCTGGCCGGCGGCGGCAAGACCATGGAGGGCGAGGAGAAGGCGAGCGAGGAGCAGTTGAAGGACGTTCCCGCCGCCGCGCTCGCCGAGGCCGAGCGGCCGCTCGTCGGCACCCTCGAAGAGAACGGCGTCATCGACCCGGACGTGCTCTGGTCCTGCACCACCTGCGGTGCCTGCGTCGAGCAGTGCCCCGTCGACATCGAGCACGTCGACCACATCGTCGACATGCGCCGCTACCAGGTGATGATCGAGTCCGCGTTCCCGAGCGAGGCGGGCACGATGCTCAAGAACCTGGAGAAGAAGGGCAACCCCTGGGGACTCGCCAAGAAGCAGCGCCTGGAGTGGACCAAGGAGGTCGACTTCGAGGTGCCGGTGGTCGGCAAGGACATCGAGGACCTGTCCGAGGTCGAGTACCTGTACTGGGTCGGCTGCGCGGGCGCGCTGGAAGACCGCGCCAAGAAGACGACGAAGGCCTTCGCGGAACTCCTCCACATCGCGGGCGTCAAGTTCGCGATCATGGGCGGCGACGAGAAGTGCACGGGTGACTCGGCGCGGAGGCTCGGCAACGAGCCGCTGTTCCAGGAGCTCGGCATGGAGAACGTCTCCGCGCTGAACATGGCGTTCGGCGAGGAGATGGACGACGAGGGCAACTTCACCGCGGAGTCGAAGAAGCCGAAGTCCGCGAAGAAGATCGTCGCCACCTGCCCGCACTGCCTCAACACCCTCGGCAACGAGTACCCGCAGCTCGGCGGCGACTACGAGGTCATCCACCACACCCAGCTGCTCCAGCACCTCATCGACGAGGGCAAGCTCATCCCCGTAACCCCCGTCGAGGGCCTGATCACGTACCACGACCCCTGCTACCTGGGCCGCCACAACAAGATCTACACGCCCCCGCGCGAGATCATCGGCAAGGTCCCGGGCCTCAGGAACGAGGAGATGCACCGCCACAAGGAGCGCGGCTTCTGCTGTGGCGCCGGTGGTGCGCGGATGTGGATGGAGGAGCGGATCGGCAAGCGCATCAACGACGAGCGTGTTGATGAGGCCCTTTCGCTGAACCCCGACATCGTGTCGACGGCCTGCCCGTTCTGCCTCGTCATGCTGACCGACTCGGTCAACGGCAAGAAGAACGACGGCAAGGCGAAGGAGTCCATCCAGGTCGTGGACGTGGCCCAGTTGCTGCTCGACTCGGTCAGGACACCGGTCGACGACGAGCCGCCGGCGGGCGAGACCGAGTCGGAGAGCGAGCCGGAGCCGCAGCCGGTGAAGTAGCGGCTCAGGTAACGGCAGCCCGACGGCAACGGGTACGGCTGGATAACGAAGCACCCCATGTCCCTGGTTCAAACCGGGGGCATGGGGTGTTGTCGTGGAATGAGAGCGACAAGCGGTGCCAGGGGTGCGGTTCTGGTCGCGTGCGCCGTCCTGCTGGGCGCCGCCGTCGCTGGGTGCGAGGCGGTCGGCGGGGGCTCCGGGGCCGGCGGAAGCAGGAGTACGGGTCCGGGGGCGCCCTCCGCGCCCACGCCCCCGGACGCCACCTCCCCCTCCACCGGCTTCACGCTCGGCGCCCCCGCACAGGGCCCCGACCGCCCCGCCGCCGGACAGCCACAGGACCGCCCCCGCGAGGGCGACCTCAACGGCGACGGCTACGACGACGTGGCCCTCGCCCGCACCGGCGCCGTCTACGTCGTGTACGGCTCGGCGGACGGCCCCGGCCCCCGCACCCGTACGACCCTCGCCGTGGGCGGCGGTCACCCGGGCCGTGACGCCGACAACATGCCCCGGCTGCACCGCGCCGACCTGGACGGCGACGGGTTCACCGATCTGCTGGTCACGGTGAACGACGGCAAGCAGTACGCGCTGTGGGGCGGGGCGCGCGGGATCACCGGGATACGTCAACTCGCCATCGGCGGAGAGGCGTTGCGCGAACTCGGCCCCGCGGGCGGAGACTTCGGCAGCGTCGCCGACTTCGACGGGGACGGCAGCGGCGACGTCTTCCGCCTCGGCCGCCCCGGCGGGTCCGCAGGCGTCGTCTTCCACGGCCCCTTCGACCGCCGTACGGGCAAACCGGCCCGCCAGGCCGAACTCACCGGCCCCGTCCCCGCCGAGAGCGCGCCCTACCAGTCCACCTCCGAGGACTACGACGGCGACGGCCGCGCCGAGCTGACCGTGTGGTTCGAGTGGACCGACCCCGACAGCGAGGGCGACGGCGACCTGAGCGTCCGAGGGGTGCACCATTTCCGCGGTACGGCGCGTGGGCTCGTACGGGCGCAGGAGTCCGAGCAGGGCGAGGAGTTCGCGGGCCATCCCGGGGATGTGGACGGCGACGGCGACGACGAGCTGTACAAGGCGAGCTTCTCCGCCTACGACCAGAAGATCACGATCAGCGTCAACTCGGCACCAGGAAAGGCGAGTTACGCGCCGCCAGTCACTTTGACCGACCTCCCCGGTCTCAACTCCCGTTGCTGCGGAGGCACCGAGGGCCGAGCGGTCGGTGACGTCACGGGCGACGGCCGTCCCGACCTCGTACTGAGCGCGCCCGCGATCAACAGCGCCCACGGACTCGTCTTCCTGATCCCGGACATCGCCCACGTCACCACAGCCACCACACCCCAGGCGGTCGACCTGGAATCCACAGGTGTGGACGGAGAGAACCGTGACCCCGGAGAGGGCGACAAGCAGTACATCCGCCACCGCCTGATCTCCAAGCCACCCCTGCTCGACGTAAACGGCGACGACCGCCTCGACGTGATCGCCGCCTCCGGCAACCGACGATCCGAGGACGGCTCCGCCACGCGCCGTACGACGGGGTTCTGGGTCTTCCCGGGCTCCCCGGACGGCCTGAACACGAGCGCCTCGCGGCACATCACGGAGGAGGACCTGGACCTTGAGTGACCGAAAAGGCGCCTGACGGGAACTCTCCCGGTCAAACGCCTTTCTCACGAACCGCTCAGGGCATGGCCCTGTTTGCGCCGTTCATGAACACCTGCGGTCTCCGGTCCTGCGGGGCCGGCTCTCGTCGGCCCCGCAGGACACGTGGGTTACCGCGCCGCGTAGCCGAAGCGGGCGCCGACCGACGGGAGGCCGCCCTGGCCGGGCCGGTAGGAGGTGACCGCGGCGACCGCGCCGCCGGCGGTCACGTTGGACATCGGCAGGGCGTGAACGGCACCGGTGCTCGGGCCGTACGGCATGCCGACGTACAGGTGGGTGCCGGTGAAGTGGATGCTGCGGCCCAGGTACTGGTTGGTTCCCGGGGTGCCGGGGATGCCGTCGCCGTCACCCGCCTCCAGCCACCTGTCGTTGGCACCGGGCGCGCCCAGGAGCGAGAAGGTCTGGACCGCACCCGCGTTCGCGGTCGTGCCGATGGCCTCGTTCGGGACGCCGACGGCCAGCTTCATCGTCGCCGTGGTGCTCACCGCGCGCGGCGCGGTGTTCACGGCTGTCAGGGTCGAGCCGAAGCGGTCGCCTGCCTCGGAGGTGCCGGACACGTCGTCGGTGGCGGTGCCCGACGAGATTCCGTTGAGCTGGCTGTACGTGCCCGAGGCGGTGACGCGGAAGGTGAGGACGTTGCCCGTGTCGGCCTTGTTGGCGCCGTCGACGGGCAGGTCCTCACCGGGCGAACCGACCGCGAGGATCGACTCGTTGGCACTCGCCGCGCCCGACGGGCGGTACGGGGCCAGGGCCAGGGACTTGCCGAACTCGTCACCGGCTTCGGCGCCGCCGGAGACCGTGTCCAGGTCCTGGTCGAGGCCGAACTTCGGGGTGGGGCGGCCCTCGGAGTTCAGCGTGTGGCTGAAGACCGCCAGGTTGCCGGCGCCCGCGTCGGCTCCGATGGCCTCACCGGGAGCGCCGACGGCGATGTAGTTGGCGTCGGCCGCGACGGTGCTGCCGAAGCCGTCGTTGGCCTCCACGGCACCGGGTACGCCGGTGGCGTCCTGGTGGGTGACGATGTTGGTGGAGCCGTGCAGGTACACGACCATGCCCGCCTTGGCGAAGCCGCTGAGGCCCTCGCCGGGCACACCGACCACCACGAACGGCTCACCGGCGGCGCTGGTACCGGCGGCGACGGCGTGGCCCATGCGGTCGCCCGCCTCGGGGGACGAGACGGCCAGCGAACCGTTGCCGGCGCCCTGCTCGAAGTGGGTGGCCTTCTTCGCACCCGTGCCGAGGCCTCCCGCCGCGCCGTACAGGATGTCGGCGAAACCGGCGTCCGTGACACTGCCGACGTCCTCTGCGGGGGTGCCGACGACCAGATCGGTGCACCCGTCCTCGTTGTAGTCGACGGTGTCGATGGCCTCGCCGAACCAGTCGCTCGCCTCGGAGCCGCCCGGCACCCAGTCGAGGTCCTGGTTGATCTCGGCGGTGCCCTTGCCGCCGCCGTACACGATGCGGACGACGCCCGCGTCGGCGGCAGCGCCGACGGTCGCCTTGGGGTCGGCTATGGCGATGTCCTCGACGGCGTCGCAGTTGAAGTCAGTGATGCGGTTCGCGCCGACCTTGGAGTTCACCCAGGAGGCCAGGTCATCGACGCGGGCGGCGATGGCGCCGGTGTCGGTCACGGTCGCGTCGATCCCGAAGCAACCGCCCTGGTACGACTGGCTGTTCAGGGCGACCAGCTGGTGCGTGCCGCCCGCCACGCGGACCACGGGGCCGCCGGTGTCACCCATGCAGGCGGCTGCGCCGTCCTTGCCGGTGACCGTGGCCGTGGTGGCGGCGGAAGCGTCCACCGAGAACGCGCCGGTGTGCAGCTTGAGCGGCGCCCACTCGGTCTTGGTACGCCCGTACCCGGCGAACCGCAGCTCCTCGCCCGCGGCGGGCGCGGTGGCGGCCAGGGCGACGGGGGCGACATTGGTGACCGGCCGGTTCAGGCGTGCCATGACCACATCGCGGTCTGTACGCGGGACGAGCTCCACGACCTCGCGCACGGCACCGTTGGTGCCGGTCAGGTCGGAGCGGCCGATGGTCGCGGTCGTCTTCAACGCCGGCTTGCCGGCGGGCACCGCAAGACTGGCGGCCGGGTTGTCGGCGAAACAGCTGGCGGCGGTGAGCAGCCACTCTCGGTCGACCAGGACCCCGGAGCAGCCGCGGTCGTGGTCGCCGATGACGATCTGCGCGGTGTAGGCGTACGTGGTGTCACCGGAGGCGACCTCGGGGCCGATCACGGCGGTGGCGGGCGTCGCGGACAGCGCGAGCGAACCGGCCGCCAGGGCCGCGCCGAGCGCGGCGAGGCGAAGGCGTCTGGTGGAGTGCATGAAGGTCGTGTCCTCTGTTCCTGCTGTGTGACGGCTACTTGGCGGAGCGGATTTCCACGAGCATGTGCTCGCGGCCCTGTTCGTCCGCGCTCTCCCCGACGGCGGTCCAGGTGTTCTTGTCCAGGTCGAAGGACTTCTCCTCGGCACCCACGGTCATGTCGACCTGGGTGGTGTAGTCGTTGCCCTTCATGGAGTAGACCGAGGGGATCTCCAGGGTCAGCCAGCCGGAGTTGCCCACGACCTTGAAGCACACCTTGCCGGAGGTCCGCCGTGCCAGGACCTCGATGAAGCCCGTGCCGCTGGCGCAGTCCGCCAGCGTGATGTGCCCGTCACCGCGCTTGAGGACGATGTTCTGCTCGGCCAGGATCTTGTCCGCGTTGGGGTAGTTGAAGTCCTCGACCGCGTAGCCGGGCGCGCCGTCGGCGACCGTCGACGCGGCACGGTCCTGGGGGGAGGGAGCGCCGCCGGTGAGCGCGCCCGACAGGGCCGCCCACGCCAGGGCACCGGCCGCCGTCGCGGCGGCGAGGGTGCGCACGAGGAATCTCTTCCTCTGCTTGCTGTCCGTGAATTCCGAAGATTCGGTACGGGCCTTCATCGTGCTCCAAGAGTCGTCGGTTCCGTCCCCCGGGCGGAATACCTCATAAAAGTGGGGACGGCGCTCCGATGACACGTCAGGCCAGAAGAAATCCACGGCGACGAAACCGCCCGGCGAGGGTTTCCACTACGCCTGACGCGCAACGGAGATGGCGGCTTGAACGTGTCCCTGCGCGAGCCGCTCGCCTCTCCATGGAATCCGTCTTCTCCACGACCTGTCCACTTCGCCAACTACCCAAAACTGGACGCAAGTTCAGCACAAATTGTGAATCCCGTCACCTTCCCGGAAGGTTGTGGCAGCATTTGTGAAGAATTCGTGGTGATTAGTTCATCACTTCCGCATGGCGCGAATATTTCCACCCGGTGGGGAGCCGGAGGGATTTGAGTGGAAGTCAGGCATTGCCTTGGCAGGGCGACTGAAAGGGGCTCTCCGGGTGTCCGGTTAACCTTCCTTTGTCCAGCGACAATTGACGGTCCCTAAGAAATATGAATGGCTAGGATGTCGCGTCACGAATGATTTCCGTCGAGTGCCGCACGGCACTTACCTGGAGGACAACATCCCTATGGAGACAGCGTTCTGGAGCCGGCGACGACTGCTCGGCACCCTCGCCGCCGTCACGGCCGCCGCCGCCACGCCCGGGGCACTGGCCCCGCTGGCCCGCGCCGCGACAGCGGTGACGGATGAACCGCCCAAACCGTTCGAACTGCCGGGCACGGAGCGGGCGAAGGTGGTCAAGGCGTGGCTGACGGGCGGCAAGGCGACCAAGGCCGCCGCGGCGGACGCGCTGTACGGCACGGACGCGGACATACAGACGTTCCTCACCACGACGCTCCCGAAGGTGACGGCGGAGGACAATCGCGTCGCGGTCGCCACCTATCTCGCCAGATCCGGTGTGGGGCTGCGGCGTGAGGCGTCCGCGGCCCTGGGCGGCGGGGACAGCGCGGTGGCCTCCTTCCTCGACGGCGGCTTCAGATCCGCCCTGCTGGAAGACCTGCAGGTGGCCACGTCCACGGTCTCGGCCACCGGCGGCAAAGGGGTCAAGCGCGAGGCGTCCGCCGCCCTGGACGCCGGCACCGAGCAGGCCCTCGCGGCCTTCCTGTCCCAGGGCCGGTTCGCCGCCCGCGAGGAGGACCAGCGGGTGGAGACCGCCACCATGCTGATGTCCGCCGGCCCGGAGGTGCAGAAGTACGCGGACCGCGCGCTCAGCGGCGGTCGTCAAGATGTGGAGTGGTTCCTGGACACTGGGCAGCACATCGCGCGCGCCCGCGACCAGGAGGCCGCGACGATCGAGGAACTGGTCGCCGTGGTGGAGCGCGAGGGCAAGCGCGCCCAGGCGGAGACCGACCTCGCCGTCGAGGCCTCCGAACGGGCCAAGGCCGCCGCGGAGAAGGCCAAGGAGGCGGCCGAGAAGGCCGCGGCGGAGGCCGAGGCGGCCAAGGACGACGTGGCGAAGTCCGGTGCGGCGGCCCGCAAGGCCGCGAGCGCCGCTCAGGGTGCCGCGAAGGCCGCCCGCAACGCCATCAGCGCCTCCCAGTCCGCGGTCGCGGCCTCGCGTCGCGCCTCGTTCGCCGCGACCGCCGCCGCACAGGCCGCCGCCACCGCGGGCAGCGCCGCGGCTCGCGCGTACAACGCGGCGATCGCCGCGTCCAAGGACGCCTCCAAGGCCGACGCGGCGAAGAACGCCGCCGTCGCGGCGCGCAACGGCGCCGCGCGTGCCCGTACGGCGGCCAAGGCCGCCGACTACGCGGCAACCGCGGCCTCGCAGGCGGCCGGTGCCGGTGCCGCCGCCGCGTCCGCCGCCCGCAACGCGGCCGCCGCCGCCAACGCCTCGGCGCAGGCGGCCACCGCGGCGGGCGTCGCCCAGTCCGAGGCCGCGGAGGCCAAGCGCCAGGCCGCGATCGCGAACAGCGCCGCGACCCGCGCCACCAACGCCGCCTCCACCGCGCAGGCCCTGGCCAACCAGGCCGCGTCCGCCGCGCGCACCGCACGCGATGCCGCCAACTCCGCGGCGGCGCACGCCGACAAGGCCGCCGACGCGGCGGAGGAAGCGGTCAAGTACGCGGGTCAGGCCATCGACTACGCCAACAAGTCCACCGCGCACGCGGCCGAGGCGATCAATGCCGCCAACACCGCCACCAAGGCCGTCGAGGACGCCCAGGCAGTCGAACAGGCGGCCCGGGCGGCGGAGTCGGCGCGACTGGAGGAGGACAAGCAGGACGGCCTGGCGGAGGCCAGGCTGCTCGCCCAGATGGAAGCGGAGGAGCGGGCCGCACAGGCGAACCTGCGCACGCAGGACCAGCAGACCGCACAGGCCCTCAAGGACCAGATCGCGAGCGCCGAGAAGGCACTGGCGGACGGTAATCCCGCGCTGGCCGCCACACTTGGCCGCAAGGCAGCCATGGGCATGGCGGCCGCGAAGGGCGCCTGGGCGCGGGAGGCCGCACAGTTCGCACTGGCCGG
Source organism: Streptomyces vastus (assembly GCF_039532825.1). Taxonomy (NCBI): domain Bacteria; kingdom Bacillati; phylum Actinomycetota; class Actinomycetes; order Kitasatosporales; family Streptomycetaceae; genus Streptomyces; species Streptomyces vastus. The sequence continues at coordinate 33,750 of NZ_BAAASJ010000033.1, read as the reverse complement.
TACGGATGCGGACGTCCACGCCTGGATCGACGCCGACCGGGCCCTCGCCGAGGACCAGGACGACCGGGAGACGGCCCTTCACATCGCGGAGGTTGCCTCCGCCAACGTCGGAAACGCCGTCCACACGGCGCTGACGAGCGAAGCCGCCGACGCCGTGAAGGCCTTCCTGACCGACGGGCTGATCGAGGCCGTGGCCGAGGACAACCGCGTCAGCATCGCCGGCATCCTCTCCACCAGTCCCGGGCCGGCCGTCACGGCCGCGGCCAACGCCGCGCTCGACGCGAACACCCCTCAGGCGCTGCGGGACTTCTTCGACCGCACCTACGCCGAGGCGGTACGGGACGACGACGGGGTCGCCACAGCTGCGCTGCTCAACTCCGGGGGCATCTACACCAAGGCCTACGCGGAGGTCGCCCTGGAGGGCCCGACGTGGATGCGCCGGAACTTCATCGCCCTCGCGCAGTACAAGGCGGCTCAGCTCGACCACGACTCGGCCACGCACATCGCCGCGATCCGTGGCGCGATCGCCGCGGCCGCGAAGATCGCCTACAAGGCGCAGGAGAACGCGCAACTCGCGTCGAAGGCGGCCGCGGAGGCGCGCAACGCAGCGGACCAGGCCAAGGAATGGGCGGACAAGGCGCTCGCCTCGTCGAAGCAGGCCGACACGTACGCCGCGCAGGCCAGGCAGAACGCCGACGACGCGGACAAGTCCGCCGAGGCCGCCCAGGCGTCCGCGAACCGGGCGAAGTCCGCAGCGGAGACGGCCCGCAAGGCGGGCCGTGCGGCCAACTACTCGGCGAACCGGGCCATCGACTCGGCCCGCAGCGCCGTGCGCTCCTCCTACAGCGCCCAAGCCTCTGCGAACAGCGCGCGCCAGTCCGCGATCGCCGCGGGTCAGTCCGCGCAGGCGGCAGCGGCGGCGGCCACCGACGCCCGCCGTATCGTCACGGAGAAGCGCAGGGCGGAGGCGGCGGAGGCCGCGCGCAAGGCCGCCGAGGCGGCACAGAAGGCCAAGGACGAGGCGAGGAACCCGGCCGACAGCCCGACGCACGACAAGACCAACTCGGGCGGCAGCGAGGGCGACAAGGACGAGTGGTGGAACGACGCCCAGTTCTACGCCGACGCGTTCAACTGGATCAGCATCGGCTCCGGATTCCTCGCCGCGGGACTTGCCTTCGCCGCGCCGTGGACCGGCCCGTTCGCACCGTTCGTCGCCGGCGCGGCGGGGATCCTCGGCTGGGTCTCCGTGGGGTCGGCCGCACTCAGCACGCTGTTCACGGGCATCGAGCACGGCTTCGACAGCGCCGAGTTCGCGGGCTCCCTCGTCGGAACCAGCCTGGGGCTGCTCACGTTCGGCCAGTCCAAGTGGATCGGGGCCACACTGGACGGCGTGGTGTCGCCCATCGCCAAGCGGGCCACGCAGCTCGGCAGCGACATCGTCTCGCCCATCACCGGTACGCTGACTTCCCTTTTCGGATAATCAACCGGATGACAGCCGACTGCTGGTCCGACCAGCGGGGGACCGGCCCCAGGCGCCGGTCCCCCGCCCTGGCACAGAAGGACACCTCCCATGCTCGCGTCTGTACCCATCGGGTGGCTGTGGCTGTTGGCCGCGGCGTCCACCGCCCTGTCCAGCTTCCTCTTGGGCAGCTGGATCCCCCTGCGGAAGTTCCGTATCGCCTATCCGGTGATCATGGTCGTCGGCGGCGCGGTCCTGGTCGTCGTCTGCCGCTTGAAGGGCATCGACCTGAACGCGGCGCTCGTCATGTACTCGTTTGCCCACATCGGCCTGACACTCGGCCTGCTCCCCCAGCGGAAACTGTTCAAAGAGGTGCTCGAGCGGTGGCGCAGGGGTGAGACCACGGACCACATCAAGATCCCGCGCCGGCACCAGGTCTTCCTCGCCGTCAGCGTGGTCGCCGTCCTACTCGCCGGCTTCGCACTGACCCGCTGAACCGCGTACGGGACAGCGACGCCGCAAGGCGAGTGTCGGCGCCATGTCCCGGACCGGGCGGGCGCTGGACCCGATAGCGCGCTGGTGGCATAGCCGCTCAGCCAGCCCGTAGGTGACGTATGAGGGCGGCGAGGCCGGTACCACTTGTTGCTATTACGGTGCCGGGCTCGTCGCTTTCGCGGAGGAGCAGGAGGCCCTGGCAGGCGGTGAGTTCGACGCAGTCGGCGTCATCATCGCCGCCGGAGAACGACGACTTCTGCCACACGGGAACCTCGGGCATGTTCGCGCCCTTTCAGATCTGCTGAGCCAGGCTGTGAATGAAGTCCCTCGGCTCTACGACTCCCAGCGCCTGCTTCTGCACCTGCGCGAATCCCCGTCGACAGCGATCGAGCTGCGCCTCTGCGTCCAGGTAGTTGCCCCCGTGCGGAGTGTCCATCAGAACGGTGTCCAACTGCGGAACCGGGCCGCCAATGATTGTCGGCGCGTAGCCGATTCGGAAGCCGTCCACGTCGAACGGCACCACGCGCAGGGTGACTTGAGGACGCTCGGACGCGTACGTCCTTCGAGGCGAGACGGGCGACAGGAGCCACAGGGCCGAGGCCGGTCACGGGAGCCTGTGCGCCGTGCGGGCGCTGAGGTCGATGACGAACTGGCGTGTGTCGATCCACGGCCCGCCCACGACGTGCGTGAACAGCCGTACGCAGCGGTGCCCCCCGTCGCAGTCGGCGGGCCCTGCGGTACCGCTCCGTTCGTAGGCCAGCCCCTGTACGCGCAACTGCGCGGGCGCGGCGAGTGATCGCCCGGTGGCGGCCTCGAAGTCCTGCCGTACGCCGTCCCCGAGCGGGCTCGCCAGCAGCACCTTCAGCGCCTCGCGTGACTCCTGGCCGGAGGGCGCGGGCTGAACTCCCGTGGCGGATTCGGTCCGTACGACCTTTCCGGTGCCGAGGTCGACGGTCTTCTTCACGAAGCGGTCGTCGCGGTAGTCGTAGAAGTAGACGTCCGCGTGCCGCTTGCCCTCCCGGCCGGAAGGCTCGGCGGTGAGGTCGGCGAGATCGGCGCTCAGGAACTGGGGTGTGCCGTCCTGCCCCTGTACATCCTCGCTGGTCGTACGCAGCGTCCGGTCGCCGGCGAGGGCGGCCTGCTGGGCTCGGGTGATCTCGTCGTCGGTGAGGGGGTCGGCATCGCCGGTTCCGGCGTTACCGGAGTTGTTCCCCGAGGCGTTCCCGGTGGCGGTCGTCGACGGCGAGGCGTACGGCGACGGTGTCGCGGCGGCGTGCGGTGCGGCTTCCCCTCGCGTCTGCGGGGGCCCGCCGTCCCCGGAGGCCTCCATCGGCAGGGTCACGGCGACCATCGCGGCCGTACCGGCGGCCGCCAGTGCCGTGCCGGCGAACAACCGGCGCAGGGCGATGCGCTGCTCTTTCCCTCGTGGCTCTTTCGCTCGTGGCTCTTTCGCTCGCTCGTTCATGTGCTTCCCCGTGGTGTGTGCTCGGGCGTACTACCGGATGTCGATGTCTCCGATGCCTCAAGTCCAGCCGCCAGGACGTTGTTCAGCAGGCCCCCTCCGCCGCACCGAACAAAGACGTAAGGCCAGTTGAGGCCCAAGATGAACGCTTGTGGGCCACGGCGCGGCTCCCTACCGTGGCCCGAACAGGCGGATGAGAGGGAGACCGGAGCAATGGGGCGTCGCGAGACTCCGGTGGACCCGGCAGCGGGCCCGGTCCAGCGCTTCGCGTACGAGTTGCGCAAGCTGCGCCAGGAGGCGGGCGGCCTCACGTACCGCGAGATGGCCCGCCGGGCGCACTACTCCGTCACGCCCTCTCCCAGGCGGCAGCGGGCGATCAACCCCCCTCCCTGGCCGTGACCTGGTGGTCTACCGCACCCTGGGCGACACGGACGTCAGCACCATGACCTTCAGCCCCGACGACCGGTACTTCGCGGCGAGCGACAGCGACGGCCACGTCACGGTGTCCGTACCGCAGGACGTGCGAAGGCTGATGCGCGGGGGTTACTCGCTCCCAGTGGCCCAGGCGGCGACAGAGGCGAACAATTGGCCATGTAAGCCGCAAACCGACTTGAGCCACGGAAGGTGGCGAGCACCATGGCCGAACACCCGCACGCAGAACTGGTCCGCAAGGGCTACGAGGCCTTCCAGCGCGGTGACATGGACACCCTGCGCACGCTGATATCCGGGGACGCCACACACCACGTACCGGGCAGCCATCCCCTGGCAGGCGACTTCAAGGGCCAGGACTCGATCATCGACATGTACCGTCGGCTCAACGAGGAGACGAACGGGACCCTGCGCGTTGAACTGCGCCATGTCCTCGTCGACGGCCGGGGTCACGCGGTCGGCATACACCGCTTCACGGCCGAGCGGGGCGGCAAGCAGATCGACGAGAACGGAGCCATCGTCTTCCGGATCGTCGGAGACAAGGTCACCGACCTCGACGAATGTATCGAGGACATCGAGAGGAGCAATGCCTTCTGGTCGTGACGCCTTCACGGCGCACGGCAACGGCAACGGCAACGGCAACGGCAACGTGCGTACCCGTACGTGCGCACCGCAAAAACCTGAGCCGACCCTGAGCCGCCACGGAAAATCGGCTGGACTACCCCTTAGGGGATGTCACAGCTCAGCGTCAAAGCCGGGTCCGTTCTCCCGGGCCCGGCGCACAGCTCTGTGAGACCAGGTACGTTCGATTGCGTGGCTGGATTCAGGATCGGACGCGGCCGGGACAACCGCACCCAAGCAAGCCCGCAACAGCACGGGCGGCAGCAACCGTACGGACAGCAGGCGCCCCAGGGCGGCCGCCCGTCGTACGGCTATCCCCCTGCGCAGCAGCCGTACCCGCCGCAGGCACAGCAGTACGGCAACGGCGGGCAGCAGTGGCCCCAGGCGAACGGCCACGGCGAGCCGGAGTACTTCGGTGACCACGATCACCACGCCCAGGGCCCGGACCCGTACGCGGCGAACAACCCGGGCCACACTCAGGCCTTCGGGATCGGCGAGGACCCGTACAACCAGGGCGGCACCTACCGCGCCGGCCAGACGGCGGCACCCCCGGTGGGGCCGCGGCTGCACTGGAAGGAACTGCTGAGCGGCGTCATCTTGCGCCCGAACCAGACGTTCCTGCAGATGCGCGAGTACACGATGTGGGGCCCGGCCCTGATCGTGACGTTCCTGTACGGACTGCTGGCGGTCTTCGGCTTCGACGGCGCACGCGAGGACGCGATCAACGCGACGCTTTCCAACGCGGTCCCCATCGTCCTGACGACGGCGGTCGCAATCGTGCTCAGCGCGTTCATCCTGGGCGTGGTCACCCACACCCTCGCGCGCCAGCTCGGCGGCGACGGCGCCTGGCAGCCCACGGTCGGCCTCTCCATGCTGATCATGTCGCTCACGGACGCCCCCCGCCTGGTCGTGGCCCTCTTCATGGGCGGCGACGCGCCGTTCGTGCAGATCCTGGGCTGGGCGACCTGGCTGGGAGCCGCCGCCCTGTTCACGCTGATGGTCAAGAAATCCCATGACCTTCCGTGGCCGAAGGCCCTGGGCGCCTCGGCGATCCAGCTGATCGCCCTGCTGTCGATCATCAAGCTCGGGACGTTCTGAGCCTGGCACTTGGGCGGCACGACGAGCGCGGCACACGTCACGTGTGCCGCGCCTCGGCATTTCTCAGTCCAGTTGGTCTCGCGTAGTACGGCTCGCGAGCGCACGATGGACACGTGACTCCGCTCCCCCACTTAGAGGAAGGGGGGGCTTCCAACCCGAGGGCTGCGGTCCAACCCGAGGGCTGCGGTCCAGCCCGAACCGATCCCTTGCGGGACGAAAGGAAAATTTCACAGCTCAGGGAAGCGATTCTGATGGATGCACGCGACGTACAGACCGAGCGGGACGGACAAGCCGAGCGCATCGTGCCGCACGACGGGCCCCTCGGTGACGCCCACGCGAGCGTCGAGCACGCCGGTGACGCCCACGCCGCCGACGCGCACATCAGCGCGCTACGGGCCGTCAGCGCACCGTCGCGCGTGGCCGAGCCCGCCGAGGGGATCAGCGCGGAGGAACTCGCGCTCGCGGCACGCAATCACGGGCTGCCGCTGGAGGCCCTGCGGTACGACGTCACGCCGCCCGGACTGCACTACGTACTCGTCCACTACGACATCCCCACCGTCGACGCCGCCCGCGCCGACGACTGGACGCTCACCGTGCGGGGCCGCGTACGCACACAACTGTCCCTGGACATGACGACCCTGCGCTCGTTCCCGGCCGTCACACACCGGGTGACGATGGAGTGCGCGGGCAACGGCCGGGCCCGGCTCACCCCGCGCCCCGTGAGCCAGCCCTGGCTGGTCGAGGCGGTCGGCACCGCCGACTGGACGGGGGTCCCGCTGCGTACGCTGCTCGCTGAGGCCGAGGTCGAGCCGGACGCCGTCGAGGCCGTGTTCACCGGCGCCGACCACGGCGTGGAACGCGGCGTGGAGCAGGACTACCAGCGCAGTCTCCCCCTCGCGGACGCCACCGCCGACGACCCCGAGGTGCTGGTGGCGTACGAGATGAACGGCGCCCCACTGCCACCGCAGCACGGCCACCCCGTACGCCTGGTAGTACCCGGCTGGTACGGCATGGCCCATGTGAAATGGCTCCGCGACATCGCCCTGACCGACACACCCTTCACGGGATTCCAGCAGGCGGTGGCCTACCGCTACCGTCGCTCGGCCGACAACCCGGACGACCCCGGCGAACCGGTCACCCGTATCGCCCCGCGCGCGCTGATGATCCCGCCGGGCTTCCCCGACTTCATGTCCCGCACCCGCGTCGTACGCCCCGGCCCCGTGCAGCTGGAGGGCCGCGCCTGGTCGGGCCACGCCCCGGTGACGAAGGTCGAGGTGAGCACGGACGACGGCGAGACCTGGACGGAGGCCGGTCTCGAGGACGGGCGTGAGGGCCGTGACAGGCATGACGGGCGTGACGGGCGTGACGGGCCCAAAGGCAGCGCGTGGGTGTGGCGGAGCTGGCGTACGACATGGGAGGCCACGCCCGGCACCCACGTACTGGCCGCCCGTGCCACCGACGCCGCGGGCCACACCCAACCCCTCGACCAGCCCTGGAACCGCGGCGGCTTCGGCAACAACCTCGTCCAGCGGATCCCGGTGATCTGCCTGCCGCGGGGCGACTGAAGGCGTTGAACCACAGGAGCTCTGGAAACATGGCCACGAAGACAGGCAACAGCAGCAAGACGAGCAACACGTCGGAGAAATCAGAGGCAGCGGCCCTGGCAGCCCTCGAGGGCGGCCCCGACGACCTGCCCGAGAGGATCGTCCCCGCTACGGTCCCGGCGGGCGAGGACCTGAAGATCCTGCACCGCGGCGGCTACGAACACTTCCGCCCGACATCACGACGCCAGGACACGGCGAAGGGGAAGCTGCCGGTCTACGAGTGGTGGGAGCGTACGGAGATCGCCGAGTAGCCCCGCTTCACGACGGGCTCCTGGACGCTCCACGGAAAGTCGATCCACTCATCGGTCCGCCGCCACACGTACTCGCACTTCACCAGCGACTGCGACTTCTCGTAGATCACGGCGGACCGCACTTCGGCGACATGCTCGACGCAGAAGTCGTACACGAGCTTCAGCGTCTTGCCGGTGTCGGCAACGTCATCGGCGATGAGCACTTTCTTGTTCGTAAAATCAACGACATTAGGAACGGGCGCGAGCATAACGGGCATTTCTAGCGTCGTGCCAACGCCCGCATAAAACTCCACATTCACCAGGTGAAGGTTCTTGCAGTCGAGCGCATAAGCAAGCCCGCCAGCGACGAAAACACCCCCACGGGCTATGGAAAGGACGAGATCGGGCTCGTACCCGTCGTCGGCGATGGCCTGCGCCAACTCCCGTACCGCTCCGCCGAACTGCTCGTAGCTGAGATTCTCGCGTACGTCGCTCATGCCGGCCCTGCCGTCCTCACACCTGGGTCCGGTGGAAGTTGAGGAAGGACCGCGAGGCGGTGGGCCCGCGCTGGCCCTGGTAACGGGAGCCGTACCGCTCGGAGCCGTAAGGGAATTCGGCAGGCGAGCTGAGCCGGAACATGCACAGCTGGCCGATCTTCATACCCGGCCACAGCTTGATGGGAAGCGTGGCGAGATTGGACAGCTCGAGCGTGACGTGCCCGGAGAACCCGGGGTCGATAAACCCGGCGGTGGAATGCGTGACCAGCCCGAGCCGACCCAGAGAACTCTTCCCCTCGAGCCTCGACGCAAGATCGTCGGGAAGCGAGATCACCTCATACGTACTCGCCAGCACGAACTCCCCGGGGTGCAGGATGAACGGCTCGTCCCCGTCGGGCTCGACGAGCCGAGTGAGGTCGGCCTGCTCGATGGAGGGGTCGATATGCGGGTAACGGTGGTTCTCGAACACCCGGAAGTAGCGGTCGAGCCGCACGTCGACGCTCGACGGCTGCACCATGGAATCGTCGTACGGATCGATCCGGACGCGCCCGGAGTCGATCTCGGCCCGGATGTCCTTGTCAGAGAGAAGCACGCCCTGAGGATACGCAGAGCGTGGGGGCCCGCCACAATCCCCGGACTGTCCGAGGACTGTCCGGGGACTGCGACGGGCCCCTACGAGGTGTGGCCGTGGTCTGACCGTGGTCGTCTAACCGTGGTGACCGCTTACCGCTTGCCGTCCGGTCCGCTTCTCCGCTACCGCTTCTCCATGGCCACGGGTACGACGTTCCGGAGCCGCGCACAGCGCGGACAGCGGATCAGCCGGCCGGGGCCGAGCCGCTCGGCCTGCTGCATCGGAAGCTGGGCGGTGCTGAACACGTGCCCCTCGGCACAACGGACGACGGTGCTGCGTTCCATCAAGTCCTCAGAGTCCCTTCCCCAAGAGCCGCGTCTGACTGACGTGAAACGCCACATTACGGGACGAACAGAACGGCCCTCCAGGCGGCACTCCGATCCCGCCCAACCCCTCTCCCACGCCTCCACCGTACGCCCCAACTCTCGCCCTCCGCAGCCCAGTCCACCCACCGGGCCGCCCCCGAAACCACCACAGGCCCCACGGCTTTCCGACGCCGGGGGCCTGGCATGAGGTACAGTGAACCCGCGTTTCCGACGCTGGTCAGTCGGCGTCTTACGCGGGTGTAGTTTAATGGTAGAACATCAGCTTCCCAAGCTGAGAGCGCGAGTTCGATTCTCGTCACCCGCTCCAACACGAACCCCCAAGTCAGAGACCTGGGGGTTGTTTGTTGTCTAGACCGGCGGGCGGGTAGGGCACCACAACCGCACCATAAGGGCTGGGCTACGGCTCAATCGGACGGCGTGACCGGGGACCGTATACCGAGCCACTGCTCAGCGTCCCAGGCCCGGAACCGCTCGACCTCGGTGAACCCCAGCTTTGCCGCGAGGCGCATCGAGCCGACGTTGGCGGTCTGGGTGGCGAGCACCACCGGCTCGCCGGGAAGGACACCGTCGAACCAGTCGAGTGCCGCCGCGCACGCCTCGGCGGCGTATCCGAATCCCCATGCCCGCGGCAGGAACAGGTAGCCGAGATCGGCCTTCCCCGCGGCAGCCGGGCGATGGTGCTCCGGTGCTCTCCTGAGCAGGATCTGGCCGATCATCGCCCCGTCGAGATCGACGACGAAACTCCCCGGCCACCGCTCGGGCACCTCGGGCATCTCGCGCTCAAGCTCGTCACGCGGCCGGGGGCCTCCGAGGTAGGTGTGTACCTCCGGCGAGGCGAGCAGCTCGACGAACGCCGCCCGGTCTCGGGCCTCGGGCTCGCGGAGCACGAGCCGTTCGGTTCTGATCGGGGCAGGTGGCCAGGCCACGGGTCCGAGTTCAGTCATGGCGAGCAACCTATCCCTCGCCCACGAGAGCGATCCGAAAGAGAAGGTCTAGCTACCGGTGGGCTTCTGCTTATGGTGCGCGGGGTCGTCCTTGTAGTGCTTCGCACGCTCGGCGCGCACCATCTCGTCGAGCCCGGCCGCCACCTCGCGCTGCCGTTCGTCGTCGGAGTGCTGATAGATCAACGCGGCCTTCTCGGAGGACTGTCCGGCCCGGACCATCGTGTCTTTGAGGGTCGCGCCCGAGCGGGTCGAGAGCGTGTGTCCGGTGTGACGAAGGTCGTAGAAGCGGAAGCCTTCTGGGAGGCCGACAGCAGTACGGGCGCGCCGCCACTTCCGGCCGAAGGAGGTGCGCCGGAAGGGAGCTCCCTTCTCACCGACGAAGAGGAGCCCATCAGGCCCCTTCTCGGCGTACCAGGCAAGGTGGCGCTTCAACTCCTTCTCCAGGAAGCCCGGAAGGACGACGAAGCGTGCGCCAGCATCCGACTTGGTCGCACCGGGAGCGCGTTTGCCGTTGGTCCGCTCAGGCTCGGCAACCCGGACCCGGATCACGAGGGAATCAAAGTCTACGTCCCGGCGCCGCAGTCCGGCCAGTTCCTCGGGACGCATCGGACCGTAGGCACCGAGGTAGACCATGAGCCGCCAGCGGATGCCGATCGCGTTGGCGAGGGCATCGACCTGGGCGACGGTCGCAATCCGACGCTCGCTCGCAGCTTCCTTCCCCGCGCCCTTGATCCGGCACGGATTGCGGCTGATCAGGTCGTCATCGACGGCCGTCTCCATGATGCCCTTGAGCAGGCGGTACGCCTTGGCTACGACCGTCTTGGCGCCAGTCGTTCGCAGCCGCTCGGCCCGCCACTCGCGGACGCGAGGAGCAGTGATCTCGTCCAGGTCGAGTGCGCCGAAGGTCGGGAGGATGTGGAGCCGAAGAAGGTCCTCGTAGAGGTCCACCGTACGAACGGACAACTCACGTTCCTCAACCCACTTCTCGGCGTACACGCGGAAGTTGACGGCGCCCGCGTCGGGAGAGCGCCAGTCACCACGGCTGAGGTCTGCCTCCACCTGGGAGAGCCATACCTCAGCGTCCTTCTTGGTCTCGAAGGTCTCGGGCGCTCGGACTCGCTCACCGTCGGGCGCGAGGTACGACGCAGTCCACTTCCCAGAGCGGTACTGCCGGACGGCCCCAAAGCGCCGGCGCCTGCCCTTCTTGTTGGCCATCAGGCGACCCTCCGCAGTCGGGCACGGCGGAGCCGGACCGGCTCAACGGTGCGAGAGGCGATGTACTCGTGGAGGGCGCTCTCCGGGATACGGACGTACCGGCCAACCTTCACGTACCGGATGCGCCGCTCCTCAATGAGCCGCCGGGGGAAGCGGGCAGTCGTACCGAGCAGCTCGGCGACCTGGTCGACGGACAGGTAGCGGTCGGTCATGCGGTCGGGTCTCCTTCCGTTCCGGGGGCGGGTTCGAGGGATGCGGTCAGCCACTGCTCGCCGGTGCTGAGGCCGGTTCCGGCGAAGACCCAGTGGGCGAGGACGAGCGTGGTTTCGCCGTCCTGCGGGGCGGTCAGGGTGTCCGGGGTGGCTTGGGCGCGGCGCCATTCGGCGCGGGCGTCGCGGAGGGCGCCGAGGGTGGTGGAGTAGCGGCGGGACTTGGTGGAGAAGTGGCCGCGGAAGCCGAGCATGTGGGCCCAGGCTCGGAGCCGGAGGTCTGCCAGTTCGGGGCGTGCGCCGAGGTCCCATGCGGTGCGGATCATGCGCCGGGCATGGTCGGTGATCCGGGCCCCGGCCAGCTCGGCGAGGAACTTGATCGGCCGGTCCAGGGTGCCGGTCGCTGTCTCGGCGCCCTTGGTGGCGTACTTGGCGATGTACGCCGCTACGGCCCGCTCGGTCAGCTCCTGGCCGTCGTCGAAGTCGGCGGAGCGGATCGTTCGGACGTCGAGCTGGCGGCCGAAGGCGAAGGTGTGCGCCCGGCCGTCGATCACTGGGCCGTCGACGCGCGCGGCGGTGGCGGCGGCCCGGATGGCATCGGTCAGCAGCTCGGCCGTGGCCCAGGCCGGGGGCGGGCTGTCGCCGCCGTCGGGGCCGTCGAGGCGGATGACGGCGTGGAAGTGGACGGCGCCGCGTTTCTGGTACTCGGCGACCTTGGCGAAGGAGACGCGCGCGTACTCGCGGAACGCGCGTTGGGTGAGTCCGGCGCGCTTGGCGACCTCACGGCGGAGGTAGATGGAGAAGCGGCGCCACAGGGCCCCGGCGTGTGCGTTCCAGAGCACGGCGGCTTCGTAGTCGTACGTGTCGGGGTCGAGGGGTGTGCCGAGAGCCGCGTCCTCCTGGTCGTGGTGGATGCCGCAGCGGCAGCCGCGCCTGCCGGAGGGGCGGTTGTGGACGGGGCCGAAGCCGGGGGCGGTGAAGGTGGCGAACACGCGCGGGTGGGCGCCGACTTGTTCAGGGGTGCCTTTGCCGCCGCGTAGTCCGGCGGTGATCAGGTGGTAGGTGTCTCGGCGGTAGGTCTCGGCGCAGGCCGCACAGCGGGTGGCGCGGCGGTTGTTGCAGCGGACGAGGAGGTGACCGGCCGGGAGGGTGGCCGAGTCCAGGTGGTGCAGGACGCGGCCGATCTCGCCGGTTGTCTTGTTGACCTCGTGTTCGGTGCGGTGGCCGTCGAGGCGTACGGGGCGGGTGCAGCCGCCCAGGCCGGAGAGTTGGCGGGCCAGCTCGGGCATGGTGCCGAGGGAGGCCAGCATGGAGAGTTCCGCCAGCGGGGGCGGAGTCTGCCGGGTGATGATGGGGGTTCCTTTCGGCTGTTTCGGCGGTTGGGAGGGACGGCCCTGGGGCGGCGGGATGCTTGGCGGCGTTGTTGCCGCCCCGGCGGCCGGTCAGCGGTGGTTCGTGCTGCTGACGAGCGAGCGCAGTACGACGGCAGCAATGGCCACGGTGATGGCCGTGACGGCGACGGCCGCCAGGAGCGCGGTGAGTACGACGCCGACGACGATCACGGCGGCGACCGCGCCGACTCCGACGCCCACGTACGGGCTGACCGGACGGCCGGCGGGAGCAGCCGGGGCGTGGTTCTGCTGAGTGGTGGTGATGGTCGTCGGCATGGGCGGGGCGTCGGGCAGCTTGGGACGGAACACGGCGGGACTCCTTGTCAGTCGTGGTTGCCGTTGACGACGTCGACACCGCTGCGGGTGCCGGACTCGATGGCGGGGGCGAGGAAGGTGTGCGAGAGCCAGAAGCCGAACAGCGCGATCACGACGGCGACCCAGAGGCGGACGCCGAGGAACTTGATCGCGGCCCAGGCGACGACGCCCAGGACGAAGACGAGCGGCAGCGATACGGTCACAAGATCTCCTCAGCGGACGCGGCAGCGGTGGGTGCGGGCGGCCAGTTCGGCGGCGGCGCGGCTGTCGTAGTCCGTCGAGAAGCCGCACCGTGGAGCCGTACAAGCGGCGGTGTGCTTCTCGCGGCCCCGGCCGTCGTAGTAGGTGGCGACCTGGACAGGGCCGATGCGGACGACCCGGCGGAAGCGGGGATTGGCGGGCATCAGGGCATCTCCTTCTGGTCGTTGTGGTGGTCGTGGGTGTTGCCGGTGAAGTCGGTGACGTGGTCGGCCAGCCAGCGCAAGATCTCGTCGCCCTCGTAGGTGTCGGCGGCGAGGATGACCGGCTCGGCGATCAGCACGGCTTCGGTGAGGCGGTTCTGTCGGGTCAGCTCGGCGGCGCGCTTGAGCGTGCGGAGCGTGGACGGACGCAACGGGTTGTCTCCTACGGGTCAGGTGAGTTGGGCGGCGATGGCTTCGGCGAGCGGCATCGGGACGCCGAGCCGGGCGCGAAGCGTCGGGGTGTCGATGGCGGTTCCGGTCCGGGCGTGGTGTTCGTCGGCGACCTTGCGGGCGAGCGTGACGAGCGCGGGCGGAAGGGGAGTTGGAGCGGGCGGCGCCGATTCCGGCTTTGCGGTGGGCAGTTCGGGTGCCGCAGCGTTCACGGCGGGCTCTGGCTCCGCCGCTGGAACCTCTGTCGGTGTCGGAGCACCGTGGGCCAGCAGGGTTCCGCCGAGGAATGCGACGGCGGGCCATCCGGCGACGAGGATGCGCAGCCAGGCCGGTACGGCGCCGAGGTCGAGCAGTCCGGCGGTGGCGACGTTGGCACCGAGCGATGCGGTCAGTGCGACGAGGAACCAGCACCATCCGGCCGCTTTCGGCCCGCCGGAGCTGAGCCGCCGCCAGGACGCCACCAACAGCAGGTCGACGGAGACCGGATAGGCCCACGCCTTCCAGCCCTGTTGACCGGCGGCGTAGGCCAGATCGTGCAGGTGGGCGAAGGACAGCGCGGCGGCGATCACCGCTTGGACGAGTACGGCGTCAATGCGGATGGGCAGCCGCATCACCGCTCCTCGTCCGGCTCCTGGTCGCCGCCGGTCAGGGCGGCGGCGTAGGTCTCCAGTGCCTTGACGTAGTCGGTGCAGGCGGCGGCCAGGTCGCGGGCGAAGGCCAGGTGATCGGCGATGGGAACCCGGTCGAAAACCGAGACGGTCAGGGAGTGGCCATCTCCGTTGAGAGTGAGGATCGGGGTTCGGCGAGTGCCGTACTGGCTGAGGTGGACGTTGGTAGCGGCGTCCGCGTAGAAGGACATCGTGGCGGTCACGAGGTTTCCTCTCCGTGTTCAGGCATGGCGGGGTAGGGACTTGGCGCGGGACGGCCGCGCCGGCAGCTGGAGCGGGTGCGCTTACTCGGTGACGGGGCGAGGGGCGGCCACGGGCCCGGACTCCTTCACGGGCACGGGCGGGACGTAGGGCCGGAAGGGCGTGAGCGCCGGTACGTCAGGCGCGAGATCGGCCGTCTCGCGGCAGGTGGCCGCAGCGTCGACGAGGGACAGGTACGGGGTTCGGATACGGGACCAGCCGCCCGACGTGTCGCCGACGACGGCAAGGCCAGGCAGCTCGGCGGCGATGGCGCAGGCAGCGCCTCGGCTTCCGGGGCGATGTCGCCGAGCGCCATCTTGGCGGAGGCTTCATCGTTCACGCGGTGGCAGACCCGGCCGGTCAACTGGGCCCGGAGCATGGTTGCGCCCTTGCCCAGCTCGGCGCCGAAACGCTGCCCGCAGACCTCCAGGTAGATTCCGGCGGCCCGGCCGAGCTGAGCGAGCCGGATGAGCTGGGTGACCATCTCGTCTCGCCGCTCTTCCTCCTTTCGCGTGGCGACGAGGAAGAGTTCGGCCACCTCGTCGACGAACAGCACGACGGGAGCGGGGCGTTCGCTCTCGGGCAGGCCCCAGATGTCCGAGGTGATCTCCTCGTCCGGGGTGCCGGGGGCGATGCCCTGGCGGGCCTTGATCAGGTCGTAGCGGTCCTCCATTTCCTTCACGAGTACGGGCAGCAGCTCGGCGGCCTGCTCCGGGTCGGTCGCGAGTGCCGAGAGCCGGGCGGCGAACGGCGCCAGCTCCACGCCCCGCTTGCAGTCGATGCCGACCAGGACGACCGGCTGAGCGGCCAGCTCGGCGAGCAGGTTCCGCAGGTACATGGACTTGCCCGACAGCGTGGCGCCGAGGACGAGTTCATGCGGTACGGCGCGGTAGTCGCGTACGAAGGCGGTCGCGTCCTCCCGCAGCGCCACCGGCACGCGGAGCAACCCGCGGTCGATCCGGCGAGGCATCCGTACCTTCCGCAGGACGTCGAAGCCGACGAGCCGCAGTTCAACGACTCCGGGCTTGATGTCCCGGACGTACACGGCGTGAACGCCCCAGGCATGCCGCAGCCGTTCGGCCGAGGCCGCCACGTCCGCAGGTTCCTGGCCGGGAGCCAGCCGCAGCCGAAGCCGCAGGCCGGTCGTGGTGGGCCGGATCATGCCCCGTCGCGGGGGCACCGGCCGGATCTCACGGCGGGTTGTCGCCTTGCCGGCCAGCGCCCGCCACCGGGACGGCTCGACCGTCAGGCCGCACGCGTCCATGGTCGAGGAGTACGAGGCCAGCAGCCGGGCCACCGAGACCGGCATCCCGACTGTGGACCAGTACGCCGCCGGGTGGGCGTGCCGGGCGTAGGCCGCGCCGCCTATCGCAGCGAGCGACCCGCCCAGCTCGGCCCACGTCACCAGGTCCGTCACGGCGATCAGCCCGCCTCAGCGGCCGGGAAGGCGCCCGGAGCGATGGCAGTGGCCCGGTAGGCGATGCCGTGCCGCTGCTGACCGTTGAACACGCTCTCCCACGGCCGCGCCACCAGACCCGGCAGCGCGACCGGAGCTCCGAGCGTCAGTCCCTCGGAGATACCGCTCTCAGGAACCGTGACCTTGATCAGCGACGACTCCCCGTCCTCGATGTAGACGACGCCGACCGTCATCAGTGCCTCGCCGCTCACGGCGTCCTTGGCGATCTCACAGGCGGTCGCGCACCTTCGGCGACGGTGCTTCGGTGAGCAGGATCGTGGCGGTCGAGGCGTCAATGCGGATCACACGCACAGAGATTTCTCCTTCTGAGTCGATCAACCTGCTACCTGACAAGTTGACTTAGCAAGTTCGAAGGCAGGGATGCCAGGTTGACTTGTCAAGTGGCTTCGGTCGGCGAGCGGACCCGGCACATCAAGCGCACTATGAAGTCACCAGCACGGAGGAGGGCGCGAGATGGACAGACGGGACCGCGCTCAGCAACCGCAGTCATGGGGTCCGCGTAATCAGCAGGGGTCCGTGCCGCCGCCGGACGCCTGGTCGCAACCGGGGCAAGGCCCTCCACCAGGTCCCCCCTACCAGGGCAGGACAGCACCCCCTCCGAGGAAACGGCACCGCGTCTTCTTCTGGTTCTTCCTGGCAGTCCAGATCCTTTTCCTGATCTTGGTGATCGTGGGCGCCTCAACCGGCAGCGGTACTCCCGAAGAGTGCCGGGGCCTGACAGGCGACGAGTTGGAACTCTGCGAGGGCGCAAACGATGTTGGAACCACAATCGGAGTGGGCCTCATGATCGGCTTGTGGATAGCCGTCGACTTCATCTTGGCTCTCACTTATCTGATCTACCGGCTCGCCCGCCGACAGCCGCGCCCCTGAGGGTGCGGCGGCAAACGGACCACCTGCGCGTCAGCTGAGCCGGTAGGTGTCTTCCAGCTCTTGCCGATCGGCAGGGAGCAGGACATCAGAGACTTGCAGCGCTTGCCCCGAGGCGTCGCACGCGATGACCAGGACGCTCAGGACGGGCACGCCATCCGGCAGGCCCAGTAGCTCGGCTTCACTGCTCTCAGGCAGTCGGGCCGAGACCCGTTCCGTCACATGGTCGAAGCGGGCCCTCTTCCGCGCCTCCAAGTGCTTACGGACACTGCCGCTCAGGGCTTCGGAGCTGCCCAGCTCGGTGCCCTCAGCCAGGCCGGCGGGGAAGTACGAGGAGACCAACTCGACCGCTTCGCCGTCCTCTTCGACCAGGAACCGGCGCATGAGAACCTTGGCCCGCTTCGGCAGCCCGAGCGTCGAGGCGACCCGCGCCGGAACCGGCACTTCCCCGACCTCGACCAGACGTCCCGAGGTCTGAGACTCGTCACGCTCCAGGGCATCACGCCCCCGCCGGTCCTTCTGCTCGACGACTTCCGGACGACCCCGGACGATCGTGCCGAACCCCTGCCGGGACTCCAGCCAGCCATCCCGCTTCAGCAGCTCAAGCGCCCGCACGACGGTCGGGCGGGACATCCCGAAGGCCTGCACCAACTGGTTCTCACTGGGCACCCGCGTACCGGGCGGGTACGTGCCGTCCTCGATTCGACGCTGAATCGTCTGCGCGAGGCGCACGTACTTCGGTGGCTCCACTTCATACGCCATGAACGCCGCCCGTCGGGATTGGCCAAGTCAACTGGTCAACCAGACTAGCGACACATTGACCTTCAGAACAGAATCGGCCCGAAGCCCTCGTTCGTGGGCCAGGCGTCGGCCACCACGAAGGAGACCACCGTCCCGCCGAAGCGGCTGGGCCCGGAGTGCCACGACTCGGCGATGGTATCGACGAGGAGCAGCCCACGCCCGTGAGCGTCGTTGGCCTCTGCGCACCGCATCCGTACATTCGCCGGAAACCCCGGATTGTGCACCTCGATCCGGAGCGAGGTCTCCTCGCGGTACCACTCGACTCGCACAAGCCAGGTCTCATCCGACCGTCCGTAGAGAATGGCGTTCGTGACCAGCTCCGAGATCATCAACGCGCAGTCGTCGATGGAGCAGGCCGGGTTGTACGGGGCGATGAACTTCCGGAACCACCGCCGGGCCCGAGGCACAGACTCCGCGACGGGGTGCAAGGTCATGGCACCGAGTCGTGGTGAGTCCTCCGAGGGAAAGCGGTCGATCGTATAGGCCATCCGCACTCACTCCTTGCCGCTGCCGTCGCAGTCGAGGCAGCGCCGTTTCGATGTGGCACGGACGCGGTCGTTGGCCGTGGAGAGCGCCAGCGCCGTACGGGAGCCGACGCGCTTCCAACCGCGCCCCCGGCATCCCCGGCAAGTTGAACGCGCGCCACTCCCGTTCGGCCGCGGAGTCGTCACGTCGTGCCCCCTTCCAGACAAGTGGCCTTAGCCACTTCATGGATAGTGGCATTAGCCACTTGGAGTGCGCAAGCAGTTCGGCGTAACTGCCCGACCATCAGGTGAGCGGGTAACCCTGCTCGAAGGCCCAACGATGCGGGGGATAGGTGGCTTCAGCGAACTCCAACGGCCGGTCCTGGAGGTCGAAAACGACGTGATGGACGATCAAGACCGCAGAGCCCGACTCAAGTTGGAGATCCGCCGCCTCCTCGCCCGTCGCACTGCGAGCGCACATGCGGTCTTCTGCGTAGCCGCCCTGACGTCCCGTCATCTTCTCGACGTACATGAGCGTCCCCTCCTGAATCCGCTCGGGATCCACCAGCTTCGGCGCACGCTGGCCGACATCCGGAGCGAACCACGACGTAGACAGATTGATCGGACCGTCCTGGTTATTGGTCACCCGACGCCGATGCACGGCCCGGCGGTCCTTCACCAGTCCCAAGGCCTCAGCTACATGATCCGGCGCCTCCATCCAACCGGCCGAGGTGATCACCGCGTACTCACCGGGCGTGTAGATCTTCCCGGTCTGCCGGGCCCGCCCGTACAGCTCACGCGCCCGCCGATTGACCTCCAGGCTGCGCACGTACGTGCCCGATCCCTGGCGCTTCTCGACGAGCCCTTGATGGCTCAGCGCTTCCAACGACCGTGCGGCAGTGGGCCGGGAGACATTCCAGTCCGCCGCCAACTGCCGCTCCGAGGGCACCTCGTCCCCCGGCCGCAGGTCTCCCCGAAGGATCTGGTCGCGGATGTAGTTCGCGATCTGGAGATACTTCGGCTGAGTCTCCTCAATCTGCGGCATCTGCCCTCCTCGTCCAAAGTGGCCAGCAAAGTGGCTATGGCCTCTAGCCACTATAGGGTGAGTGGTCAACCCGCGACCCCGTAGGCTGAACCGCATGAAGCGGTTGATCGTCGCAGCAGGAGGAGGGGGCGACGCAGTCGCCGCCGCAATGCTTCACGCCGCCCTCTACGGCGACGAGGACCAGGCGGTGATCCTCACCTACGCGTGGGACCGCCTCCTGATCGACCCGGTACCGGGTCCCCGCGGACCGGACAACTTCACCGGCCTCGAACCGATGACTCCGGCCGTGTGGGCAGTGCCGGCAGAAGCCCACCCGATCGCTCCGGCAGGCTCCACGCTCCCCCGCCTTGCAGCAGAGCTCCCGCACGCGTTCGCTCTGATCGATCCACACCACGGCGCCAAAGGCATCACCCGCCAACTCGAAGAACTCGTCAGCCACTTGTCACCGGCATCGATCGATCTCCTGGACGTGGGCGGCGACATCCTCGCCCGAGGCGATGAGCCAACGCTCAAGAGCCCGCTTGCCGATGCCGTCACACTCGCCGCCTGCTGCCAAGTAAACGCTCCGATCCGACTCCTGGTCGCAGGGCCAGGCCTGGACGGCGAGCTCCCGCCGGACGACCTGCGCGGCACGCTCGGCCCACTCGTCCGCACTTTGACGGCGAAGGACGTAGAAGCGATCAGCTCGGTCTTGGAGTGGCACCCGTCCGAGGCAACCGGGATGCTCGCGGCAACGGCCCGAGGCGTACGCGGCACTTGCGAGATGCGAGACGCTGGCCTCCCTGTCCCGCTCACGGACGAAGGCCCGACGGCCCATGAAGTCGACTTGGACGACGCGTTGAGCCGCAACCAACTGGCCCGCGCCATCATGGCGACCACCACGCTGGACGAGGTGGAGGCGCACAGCCGCGAAGTCTGCGGCTACTCGGAGATCGACTACGAACGCAACAAGGCCGCATGGCTCAAGGAACAGCCACCGGTGAAGCTCGACCCTGAGACGGTGCTGTCCCAACTCGCCCAGTTCGAGGCCGAGGCCCGAAGCCGCGGAGTCACCCACACGACGTTCCGCCGCATCACCGAGGCATTGAACCTCAACGGATCCCTGCGCGAGGACCTGCGCCAACTGCTCATCAGCAGCCGTCCGGAGCAGTACGCCGCTCCACTGTGGTGCATCCCAGCCGAAGCCTGAGTAACAACTTTCTCTACGGGTTCAAGGCGGCTCGCTCCGCTCCCCGCGCGCGGCCCGGCCCCCGGCCGGGCCTGCGCTCCTGTCTCCGCCCCGCTCCAGCCCGGCCGCCGCCCGTGCCGCGCTCTGAGCAGTCAGCAGTCTGATGCCAGGGAAGGGGTACGTCGTGGCTGGGGCGGTCGGCTCCACGGCTTTACGCAGCCACTTTGGCGCGAGCCTCGAAGATCATGGCCCCAACGTCGTGCTTCACCGGGCAGGTCCACAGACTGCCCGACGCGCCGCAAGCTTACGGGGCCATGATCACTCGCGCCAAAGCAGCTCCAGCCCAAAGCCGTTCCGCCGACCTCTCTTTTGTTGGCACACCTGCAAGCAATTTCCTCGCTCGACCTCGTAACCCTTCGCCGGACGAGGGTTGCTCCAAGCTGGCGGAACCGGTGGGGGAGCGGGGGTGACGGGGAGCGACCGCGTCAGCATCTTGGTCAGGGGCGGCGCAGTGGCTGACGCTCCGTTTCAAGTCCGCGCCGCCTGAGACGTCAGGGACTGGCCAGCAGGGCGAGAGCGAACACGGCGACGGTGATCAGCCATGCGGTCGTGCTTCCCGCCGGGTAGAGGGGTAGCGCCCACCAGGTGTGCGTGGCGGAGCCGCCGGGCTGGTAGGCACGGCCGGTGATCAGGGTGCCGATGAGGAGTGCCATTCCGGAAGCCGCTGCCGCCGCTTCGTTGGCCACCCGCCGTACGAGGAGAGCAAGAGCGAGGAGGAGCGTGATGTTGCGGGCGACGTCCATCCCCACCAGCACTCCGGCTGCGTGTGCGAGAGCTGCGGTGAGGATGATGGCGCCATGGTCGAGGCGGCGGATGGGTACTACCGCTGTCCGTTCCGCCTCCCGGAGCCGACGTTCCATGCAGTACATGACGGCGACGACGGCCAGGATGGGGGTGAAGTACGCCAGGCGTGCACCGTCCATCCCGCCGACCAGGCTCGGAATGGGGACCTCGCTCGTGCCCACCGCCCAGCACACGGCCACGATTACGGCGAGCGTGGGAGGGACGGCCCACCAGCGGCGTACCGTCAGCGCGTATCGGTTCACGTGCCCACCCGGTTGCAGTGGTCCTGGCTGGTGGCCTGCTGCTTGAACCAGTCGGCCTGGTCTGCGGCGGGCATCTGGCGGACCTTCTGGAGTGCTGTCCATTCGGCGGGGAGCATCGCCTGCTGGATGGATTGCGTGTCGAGGCCGATGACGAGTGCGGCCCAGGCGGCTGCAGGAGAGCCGGGCTGCCGGCAGTCGCGCACACCAGCGGTGGCGGCCACACCGGCTACAGCGGATTCGGCGAGATCAGCCTCGTACCGCTCCTGGGAGGCTTGCTCATGGAGAGCGGGAAGCGACCAGTACAGCGGCCAGGTGCCCGGCTTGGGCGGTGTACTGGCAGAGGTGATGCGCAGCTCCTGAGGGGCGGGAACGCCAGCCGCCTTCAGATCGTCGATCGGCCCCATGGCGTCACGGCGCAACTGCTCGGCATACGGCTGGTACTCCGGCGGCACACACACTCTGGGAGCCTGTCCGGTGCACGACACGGCGACCGTACGGGGATGGGTGGGGGCCCCGTATCCCCAGTCGGACACGGCAAGGTAGCCGGTGACGAGGGCCGCTGCGGCGGTCACGGCGCCGATCATGGCCTTGAGACCACGCCGGTGCGGGCTGGTCAAAAGCCACGCGGCGACGGCCAGACCGGCAACTACACCCCATGGGACGAGGTAGACGGCGGGATCGCGGATGTCGGTGACGGTGGAACCGCCGTCGATGAATCCTCCCAGGTGTCGTAGGGAGGGGTTGGTGAAGGAGTGCGGCATGGCGAGCCAGGCCCAGCAGCCGATCGCCACGAGGGGGGCAGCGATGCTGCCGGGAAGGGCGCGTCCGGCGCACCAGCCGATGACCGTCCATCCGAGGGGGAGAACAATCAGGTGGGCCACGGCGAGCCAACCGGCACCACCGGGCCACACGCCTGTCGCGTTGCGGGCGAACACGAGCGCGGCGACGGCGAGGACGAGGTAGAGGATCAGGGCGGGGGTGACGGCTCGCAGGAGCTGCACGAGGGGGTTGCGGGGGCTAGTAGTGCGTATGGGGCCCAGGAGACGGTGTCGGCCTGCTTCCCATGCGGTGGCGCCTGCGGCGGCCGGGGCGATGACTGCCATGGCGAAAGCGGCCATCTCGCCGGATTCCACACCGTAGTGGGAGGGGGCGGTGTAGGTGACGTCGCCGATGTACAGGCTGATGTAGATCAGGGCGGGGAGGATCAGCCACGGTGCGGCCGAGGCGCGGAGGTTTGCCCAGGTGATGGTCATTCGGTTGCCCCCAGGAGCGCCGCGTAGGCGCTTTCCAGCTGGCGTCCTGGCGCGCAGTCCGACGCGTGGTGGCCGGCGAATTCCTTGACCGTCCCCTTAAAGCGGGAACGGCCCGCTTCGAGGACGACGACTTCGTCGAAAGCCTGGTCCAGGTCACCGATGTCGTGCGTGGAAACGATGACGTGGACTGTGCCGCGCAGCGAGATCAGCAGGTCGAGAAAACGGCGTCGCTGGTGGGGGTCGAGCCCGACGGTGGGTTCGTCGAGAAGGAGGACTTCGGCGTCGTGGACGAGTGCTTGCGCGATGGCGATGCGCTGCTGCTGTCCGCCGGAGAGTGTCTTGATCTTGTTGTTGAGCTTGTCGGTCAGGCCGACGCGTTCGATGGCCTCGGGTGCGGCATTCCAGGCATCGCGCTCCCGCATGCCCTTGAGCCAGCCCACGTATGCCACATGCTCTCTGCACGTCATCCCGGGAAGGAATCCGGGGCGCTGCGGCAGCCAGGAAACCTTGTGGCGATAGGTCCGCACATGCCTGCGGTCGGCAAGGTCGAGGTCGCCGTAGCGGATTCGGCCCGCCTGCGGTGTGGAGGCGCTGGCGCCGAGGGTGAGCAGGGTGCTTTTCCCGGCGCCGTTCGGGCCGAGGAGGACGGTGTGGCCGGGGGAGAAGTTCAGGTTGAGCTGGTTGAGTACGGGACGTGACCTGGCGGTGTAGCGGAAGGTGCAGGACTGATAGTTCAGGGGCATGGGGGGTTCCTCGTGGCACGGATGGCCGTCCGGCCGCACCCGCTGTGTGCGGGTGCGGCCGGACGGCTGGACGTTCTTTAGTAGTTCACGGTCAGGGATCTGACCGTGACCCGAAGGCCGGATGCGCCGTCGTTGACAACAAAGTAGTAGTTGCCGGAGCCGTGGCTGGACCAGTTGCCCGAGGAGGTGGATGTGCGGCTGGCGAAGCAATTGGTGAAGGCCGCTCTCACATAAGTCGGGTCGGGGCCGGTGACGTCCTTGCGGAGGGTGACGTTGACGAGTCTGTCCGAGCCGTCGTCGGAGCAGCCGGTGAACCGGATGTTGGTGGAGCCACCGCTGTCGAACCAGCGGCGGGACTCGAAGCCGGGAGCGGCCCCCGTCAGGCTGCTGCTCCAACTCGCAGCGTGGGCGGGCGCGGAGAGAAGGCCGACGACAGCGGCGGCGCCGAGGGTGACGGCGCCTATGCGGCGGCCGGACGTACGCAGGTTGGACAGTCGCGCGGGGCGCATGGTTGATCCCTTCCTGACGATCATCTGCATGAACGTCAGAAAGTGTATGTACATGTCACCAACAAGATCAGTATGTGATTGATTTTGGCCAACTTGTTGACTGAAGCCTGTATATGAACGGCCACGTCCACGGACGTCGTGTACGGCTGAGACGTGAGGGTCGCCGGAGGTAGCCCTCACAGGGCTCAATGGCCCAGGGTGGGAGGCTGGCCTCCGGACTCGGGTGAGCCGGGCTTGGCTGACGTGCCGGAGATGCACTCGGCGAGGAGGTCCGAGCCGATGTAGTGGCGCAGTTCGGTCCATTCGTCGGTCTGCTCGGCCAGCACGGCCTCACCGACCATACGGATATCGCCTCGCCGACGGCTGGACTTTGGGCGAGGTCCACGCTTCTGAGAAGGGCGAACTTCCCCACCGTTGTAGACGAAGAGGTCCGTGCCAGATCATGCGGGGGCCCACGGGAAACACCGGGGAACCAGTCAACCGCCCACCCGGCGCCGACACCGCTCCGCCGCAGGTCAGCCCGGAGCAAAGCCCCAGATGCCCTTAGCTTCCCAAGCTCAGGGCGCTCATCCCGTTTGCAAGCACGTGGCCTCGTCCACGGTCGGGCGTCACCCCGCTCCGGCACGTTCCTTCGCTGATGCTTGCCGGGGCGTCGGGCGGTCCAGGTGGACTACCACGGTGGTGTAGAAGCGGTGCACGGCGTCGTCGACGCTGCGGATGAAGCCGGATTCGGCGTTCCCGCGACTGCTTCCCATGCTTTTGAACAAGGACAGGCGGAAGCCGGTGATGTGGGTGTCGTTGCTCTTCGGGAGCATGTCCGCCGGCTCAGGGCGGAGCCGTTCCAGCGTGCCCCGTGGCCCCCCGGTTTCTCCTTGGATCAGGGTTTCGATGTGGAGGTCTGCCGGTGCCTCGGCCAGGCGGCGGATGAGGCGTTTGGCCCAGGTCAACGGGTAACCCTGCTCGGGTGCGGGGATCTCGATGGAGTTGCGGAGCTTGCCGGTGCGCAGGTCGGCGCTGATCGCCAGAATTCCGGGTGCGCCCTCGATCCGGAGCTCTGCCTGAAGCCTGCCGTCGACGCAAAGCTGATCGGCCAGGAGGCTGCGGCGAGATTTTGGATCAGCTCCACGCTTGGCGCGCTGAACGGGCAGTACCTTCTGTCCGAGTTCGCCACCGAGGCTGAGGCACATCTGGCGGATGAGCCGTTCCCAGCTCTCGACCACGTCTAGGGCACGCGGATCGCCCTGGCACAGGGTTTCGTCATCGATTCCGTTGCGTACGGGGACCCAGGCCGCCCCCATGTTCTGGAAGCCGTGGCAGCCGGAGTTCTCATGCCTCAGGTAGTACAGCAGTTCCTGGAGCAGCCAGGCGTGTGCCTTGTCTCCGACGCCCTCGTGCCGGATCAGCATCTGTGCCTGGTAGGTGACTTCGGCCCAGGACAGGTGCCAGAGAGCCACCTTGTGCTTGCGCCGTCCGTCGATCTTGACGTCGACGAGCGGGCTGCCTTCCAGCGCGACGTCGTTCGACAGCGTGATCACGGCCTCGTAGCCACGGCGTGCGGCGATGTCCGTGTATGCCTGCACCTGATCAGGCTTAAGGGCGTTGCCGTTGGTCTTGGTCTCCACCAGCGCGGTCCACAGTTTGCCGGCCCGCTCGACACGGACCACCCCGTCGGGGCGTCGCGGTGTATCGCCATGCGGCAGGGAGACCTCGGTGAACGTCTCCATACGGCCCGACGGTGCTCCGAACGCCGCCGTGAGTCTCCGGCCGAACTCGGGCACCTGCGCCATCACCGACAGCAGTACCGACGTAGCGCGCATTTCCCGGTCCCGGTCGCTCTTGAGTACCGACACCGGAAAGAGTCTGGCCTGCTTCCAGGACTCATTGTCCGCCAGCGACTTCCTGGCCACCCTGGGCACAGTGACCTTCTTCTTCGCAGTGCGAGGCCGTGCCGCCTTCTTTGGTCCCACCTCGTCGCCAGGCGGGCGGGGAGCCGGAACCAAACCTGGCGTCACCTGCTGTTCCTGCTCAACGGCCGGAGCCGGAACAGCCGTATCAGCCTGCTCGCTGCTCTCTGTATCGTTCAGTGCTTCCTCTGCGCCCGCGTCGTCATCGATGTCGACGCCGAAGTCCGCCGCCAGACCGGCCAGGCCGGTGTCGTAGCCCTGTCCGACAGCACGGAACTTCCACTCTTCCCCACGCCGGTACAACTCGCCGAAGATGATCGCGCTCACTGTGCCGGCGTCATCGATGGCGAACCTGAGAAGGCTCTCCCCGCCCCCATCGGCCAGTGTCATCTTCAGGTCTTCCAGCTCCCCGAAGCCGGCTCCCTCGTAGCGGCTCGCTGCCACGATGATCCGGTCGATGCCGGACGGGACCGCGGTCAGGTCGAAGCTGATCCGGTCCTCGTCTCCGCTCTCCGTCGGCGTCTTCCCCAGCAGTTGCACACTCCCGTCAGCGGCAACCGGGTTGTTGTAGAAGTAGAAGTCGCTGTCACTGCGCACCTTGCCGTTGGCATCCAGCAGCAGGACGGACACGTCCGCATCGCCTTCACCGGTCGGGCTGACCCAACTCAAACTCACAATCACCGAACCGGCGTTCTCGCTCAGCGCCGCCAGCGCCACGTTCGAGCCCTTGACCATCTCATGCATGAAGCCCCCCAGATCTCGCAACTCGGGCACTTGGCTGCCCCCACCCAAGCCACCCACTCCACGCCGCAGTCATGTGACGTATGGCACAAAGGACTGTAGTGCCCGATAACGAGACCGTGGGAGCGTCCGGAAATAACAAGCAGCGAGAACCTAGGGTCAACAGAGCAGCTCCACAAGCCCCGTTAGCCCCGTTAGCCCCGTTAGCCCCGATCGAGGGGACACACCTCGGACGCGGATCAAGGAGCATCGCTCAGGAACCTGCCGATGCAGCGCCGCCGTCTCACTTTCCGTCTCATTCACCTGCGTTCACGGCCGTTCAGACGAGACCCGAAGCCGTCCCAGTGCCGACGGCCAGCCGCCCATGAACTCAGGTGAACGTCCCCGAACGACGCCCACCACCCCATCAGCACAGTTGGAAAGCGTGTTGGCCGACTGTCGCATATTGCCTCGCCGGATGGCCTCCGCCTCCGTATGGTCTGCGCCGCCGGACGAGGTTGGACAACGGCACGAGCTGTGCGGGAAGCAGGGGGACGATGAGCAGGAGGCGCTACGTTGCCAGAGGGGTGCCGGGCGGCTACCGCATCTGGGACAACCGAAGGCGTCGATGGTGGGGCGATCTCTACGAGTTGTGCCCTGACGATCTCTTGGCCGAGCTCAATGGTCAGGCGGACCCAGCTCGGATCACCGCGCTAATGAGGCGCTACCGAGCGCAGAAGCGATAGGCAGCGCCGAGTACTGGACGACGGTGCGCACCACGAGCGCACCAGATCGAGCGGGGAACAGCGGGGAATCACGGTGAATGCAGCAGGGCCCGGCAAGGCCCCATCTTTACCGTTCACGCAGGTCAACGCCAAAACCAGCCGCAAACGCTCGCAGCTTCCCAAGCTGAGAGCGCGAGTTCGATTCTCGTCA
Organism: Streptomyces vastus; assembly: GCF_039532825.1. Taxonomy (NCBI): domain Bacteria; kingdom Bacillati; phylum Actinomycetota; class Actinomycetes; order Kitasatosporales; family Streptomycetaceae; genus Streptomyces; species Streptomyces vastus. Next base: position 6,291 of record NZ_BAAASJ010000033.1, on the reverse strand, counting down.
CCCGCTCCATGGCTAAGGCCCAGGTCAGCGACCTGGGCCCTTTTGCTGTCCGTCGTGATCACTCACCGCGTGCCAGATTCGTGCCAGAACGCTGATCGTCCGGCTTGGCCGCCTGTGCTTCTGGCACGGCCGCAGCTTCCTGGCGTGCCTTGCGCACGGTCGCGTCCAGCCCGGCAGCAACTTCCTGCTGTCGCTCCTCATCGGAGTGCTGATAGATCAGCGCCGCCTTCTCCGAGGACTGCCCGGCACGAACCATCGTGTCCTTGAGGGTGGCGCCGGAGCGCGTGGACAGGGTGTGTCCGGTGTGCCGGAGGTCGTAGAACCGGAAGCCCTCAGGCATGCCGACGATCTCACGCGCCTTGCGCCACCTCCGCCCGAACGTGCTGCGCCGGAAGGGAGCGCCCTTCTCACCGACGAAGAGCAGCCCATCGGGGCCAGGCTCGGCGTAACTCTCCAGGTGCCAGCGGAGCTCCCGGCGTAGGAACGCACGCTCACGCAACTCCAGCGGGTATTTCCTCGGGGCAGGCATCGTCAGGGCTCCTCTCATGAAACCCATCTGACCTGCTGTCACCTTTCCTCGCATCTCGGGGGAACCTCAACCTGACACCTGTGACAACGGAGGCTTTGGTGCTTCAGGGCCCAGTCGAGCCCGCGCTTGGCTGGGTCATTGAGACTCCGCCGACCTCACATCAATGTCGTGCTCAGGTCTCGCCAAGGGTCTTCCGGTGAGGCACCACGACAACTTGGTACTGATCTTCGTAGATGATCGTTCCAGGCTCCGACGACTCAGCTCGCTCGCAGTCAACACCGTGTGCTGCAAGGATCTCCAGGTACCCATCCACGCGCTTGATGAGGTCGGCAGATGACATCTTGAACCACGCGACAGCGCCGGGGTTCAGATGAGGGTCATAGACGGTCGGATCGGTGTCTGACGGGTTGATGTAGTTCGCGTCATACCAGTCGTTGTTGGTCCGCCGAAATCGCTCCTGCTCCTCGGTCAGTCTGCCCTCACGAGCCAGACCGTTGACGAGGGCGAAGACCCCGGGGAAATGACCCCGCTCGCTTCGAGTGGTCCCCTGGAATCGCACGTACAACGCTTCCTGCAACAGAACGCCTCCGTCTCAGACAGTCACCGGTGCGTCGGATCATCCCATCGGCGTGCCCCTCGCGTGCCCGAACGAGCGGGAAACCGCGGGGAGCAGCGGTCGCTCACGGACACCGGCAACGGCGAAGGCCCCCGACTGACTTAGCTGGTCGGGGGCCGTTCATCTGCGGTGGGTGTGGGATTTGAACCCACGGTGACATCGCTGCCACGACGGTTTTCGAGCCTGTGGGTCCTGGCCTCAGTCAGTCGACAGGCCGCTCGCTCGCCTGTACTCCCTGATCAGCGACTCAGGGAGTCGACCTCGGTCGTTCACCGGTCGACCTTCCGCTTTGGCCCAAGCTCGCACCTGTGTGGGCACAACGTCGTTCAAGGACGGGTTGGTTTTAGGTAGGCCATCACGCAGGGGGCCGGAGGACACTGGGATCGTGTTCGTCGGGGTGTCCCTTCGTACATCCGCGCCGACAGCCTTCGCCTCGATAGCCGAAGCCAGGGATCGCAGCCGTGAAGCGATCAGTTCCGGTGGTGCCGTGATCGCGTGATCGCCGCCTCGTTTCACCAAGCCTGCGACACAAGGACTGCCGAGGAAAGCGAGCGCTTCCTCGATCTCCTTTTTGTCGAGCGGCGTCTCCAGCGACGACTTTGTCTCGCGCCAGATATCCCGTACGTCGAGCCCGCCCGCACCAAATTCGACGTCGACAGGGTCGTTCGCGCTCCTCCACATTGCATTGACCACGAGCGCCAGCGCTTCGGTCCGCCGTTCCGTCTCACTCCAGGTGTGTTCGAGCGCGTCCGCTTGGCCGGCGAGTAGCAAGTCGGCGAGTTCGTGTGGATACAGCGGGGTCTCGGAGTGGCGGACGACTGCCTCTGCGAGCTCCTTAGCCGTCAGGACCGCGACCTCCTCCTTGGTCGCCTCCCGAACTACCCGGGTGTCGAACCCCGGGCCGATCAGCACGGTGTGGTCGGCGTGGTGACGGACGCGATGCTCGCTGAGCCGCATGAAGCGCACATCCTGGTCAGTCACCAGACCGGCACCATCCGTCTTAGCCTCCACTGCGATGCGCCGTCTGCTCGTCGGAGAAAGCCAGAGGGTGACGACAAGGTCCGTCTTAGCCGGCCCGCTGTGCACCTCGGTGTCCATTGCGAGGTACCGAAAGGCCTCCGCCAGAGCACGCTCGAAGCGCTGGTAGTTCCCGCTGTCCGTTGACGAGCTCACTACCTCGGCCGCCACTCGCTCGGGAAGGGAGAGGCGCTGGCCGGTCTCAGCCGCGGCAGGGTCCGACCCACTTGGAACGCTGCTTCCCGGGACATCGTGGCGCTTCTGAAAAGGCAGCGAGCCGGCAAGTGCTGTACCCAGGGCAGTCCTGCGCGTCACATTCGCGATGCGCTCGGCAAGCCCCGTTTCCACGAGGAGAGCAACGCGCGCAGTCACGTCCTTTCGGGTGAGATCACACGTGGGGTACCTCTCGGCCAGAATCCTGGTCAACGTGCCTGAGAGCGTGTCTCATGTGGCGAGTTTTGCGAGCTTCTTGTAGCAGGTCAGGGCGGCGGCCAGGCCGAGGAAGGCGAGGAAGTGGGAGCCCTTTCGCTCGTACCGGACGGTGAGCCGGCGGTAGCCGAACAGCCAGGCGATCGACCGCTCGATCTTCCAGCGGTGCCGGCCGAGCCGCTCGCTCGACTCGATCCCGGGGCGCGCGATGCGCGGGACGAGCCCGCGCTCGCGCAGCCAGGCGAGGTGCTCGGCGGAGAAATACGCCTTGTCCGCGCGGAGCTTGACGGGCCGGCGCCGACGCGGCCCGCGTCGGGACCGGACGGCGGGTATGCCGCGGATCAGCGGCTTGAGGGCCAGGCTGTCGTGGGTGTTCGCACCGGACACCGCGACGGCCAGGGGGATGCCCTGGGCCTCGGACAGGACATGCAGTTTGCTGCCCTTCTTGCCGCGATCGACCGGGTTCGGCCCGGTCAGCGTGCCCCCCTTTTCGCCCGCACCGAGGCCGCGTCGACGATGGCCGAGGCCCAGTCCAGCTCGCCGCGAGCGCCGAGTTCGTCCAGGACCGCCCGGTGCAGCCGCCGCCACAGCCCCGCCTCGGTCCATACAGTGAACCGGCGGTGCGCGGTGGCGGGCGAGACGCCGAACGTCTCCGGCAGGTGCCGCCAGGCGCATCCGCTGGTCAGCACGTACACGACCGCCGTGAATACGGCCCGCTCGTCACACGGCGCGGTCCCGCCACCCTGCGGACGGGGGTTGAACGGCGGCAGCAACGGGGCGACCAGTTCCCACAGCCCGTCAGGAACCAGTCGCTGCGACAGATCGACATCCACAAGCGGTAATGATGCCGCAGTTCACCACATCACCACGTGAGACATCTTCTGAGTCAGATTCGGATTCCAGAGCGTCCAGGGTCTCCCCGAGCAAGGCCAGGTTGAGGTGCAGATGGCGGATGAGATCCACGGCCTCACCGGAGTTGAGCCACTCCATCGCAAGGTCAGTCGCCGCGAATTGGTCCGGCCCCACCTGATTCAACAGATCAAGACTCTGCAGGGTGTTGAGGGACTGCTCGGCAGAGGACTTACTGACATCGAAAGTCTCAGCGGAGAACTGAATGAACTCACTGCGAGACAGTCCTGCCGCCGCAGCATCAACGAGGCGGCTGAGGGCCGTCATGTTCGCTCCCCCTGCGATGTACCCCAACACTCGTCTGCGCGCCTGTAGCTCCTCTTCGGTGACCTCGTTGAGACGCTCGGCAAACCGACGCGGCGGCTCTACAAGCTCTGCCGGAAGGCTGGCGGCTCGTCTCTGCAACTTCAGTCTTGGCAGCAGCGCCCGGCCATTGTCAGTCGGGATGATCTTTCCATTAGACCAATACTCGATCATGCCCGTGCTGCGCATCCATTGCACTCGCCGCCGGACCTGGTCGAGCGACTTCCAGTTCATCCCGTAGCTATCAACGGCAATGCGATTCAACTCGTCGTAGGTGAGACCTTCACCGATCCACTCCAGCGTCTCGCCGAAGAAGCGGACATTAGCGTGAAGCAAAGCAGCGAGGTAGGCCAAATCACCGTTGCCAAGGAAGTTCCTGGCCTCGGGCGTGAGAAATACATGTGAGGGCCGGCCCTGCCTGGTGAACAGACCACAGCTTCCAACGGAGTAGAGCACCTGACGCAGCGAGGTAGGAGAGGCGGAACCCGGCCAGGTGAACGTTCGATCCACCAAGGGATCGGCGTCGATGTCCTTCAACAGAGCCGTGAGATTGGCGATCAGATCAGAGAAATGGCCCGGAATGTAGGGGGCCGATCCGGTTCGACCCAGCCACGGGAGCGGGGATGGGAGGTCTCTGTCGTCCGGCTCAGCCACTTGCGACATGATTGATGCTCCTGCTTGAGATGGTGGGGCAAGTGATGCAAAACATCACAAGTTCCATTAATGATGACCTCAAGCACTCAGCCCTGTCACCGGTTTGACTCAGTTCGCCCGCGCCCTGGGCGCTTTTCCTGCCACCGCGCTACAGAGCTGGACAGCCCGGAAGGCAACGTCATCGGGACGCTCGCCGGTGGCGCTGACGGAGAGGCCCGCCTGACCCGCGCCTGTCGTGCGGAAGGGAAACGCTCCGCGGCAGGACACAATCTCACCCAAGCGGATCGGTTGGCGTCAGCGCGCTGCCAGCCTGGACGGCGCGTAATGACCGAGAGCACGGTCTGAGAGCCACGGCCTATCCGTGGACAGGCACGGCTGCTCGCCTGGTCTCTGGGCACCCAGCTGCTGAAGCTCGTGAGACACCCGGGGCCTTCCGGAGCCGTGCGCACGAAGCGCGCTCAGCGTCGGAGATTTACGTCTACGGCCAACCCGGAGCGGTTCACCCAGCTCCTTGGGCAGTATTCCCACTGAATGCCGGTGTGCAGCACGTACAAGATCCCGCATAGCATCTCCCGGTCCGGCAGCGGCTTGCGGCCCGGGTACCGAAAGCGTCACTCACGCTGCGGCAGCAACGGCTCCAAGCGGTCCCACAGCTCATCCCACACGATCCACGGCGATGTTCCCCACAACGGGGCGAACGCTCAACTCCTGCCATGGACACGGCAACCAGCAGCGATCCACCTCATTGTGTTAGCCGTTGTAATTGCCGTCTTGCCACTCACAAGTACATTCGCACGAAGTCATCGTCATAGTCTTCATCGCCATTCATCATGAAAATTGCACGACCTTGGTTGATGAGTCCGTCACTGTCCGGTATAGCGCAATCTGCACAGACTTCTCCTGCGTAATTTTCGTCATAATCGAGGTCTCCACCGAACTCGGAGTTGTACTCGTCTCGCGCGTCTTCGACGTCGAATGCCTTTCCGCACCTGACACATTTCTGGTCCCCTGATACAGGGTCGGAGAACGGTGCGTAGGTCTCGATGCCCTCGGTGCCGTGCTGCCCTTTGGTGAGATGGATGAACAGGCCGGTCGCGATGACGGCCACAGCGCCGATGATTACCTTCTTGTTCTTCTTGAAAAGGATCTTCGCGGTCTCGGCGGCGGAGGGGGTCTCGCCGTCCTCGGAGGGAGCCTTAGAGGACGTCTCATTTGGTGAGTCGGCGGTAGCAGATGAGGGTGCAGGTGATGGCTGTGAAGGCGAGGAAGTGTTCGGCCTTGCGTTCGTAGCGACGGTGGAGTCTGCGGCATCCGGCAAGCCAGGCCATGGTGCGCTCGATCTTCCAACGGTGGCGGCCCAGCCGTGTGGAAGTTTCGATGCCCTTACGAGCGATGCGGTGGGGGATGCCGCGCTTGCGTAACCATCGGCGCAGGTAGTCGTAGTCGTAACCCTTGTCGGCATGGAGCCTGGCGGGCTTGCGTCGGCGGGGACCGCGGCGGGAGCGGATCGGCGGAATCCCCCGCACGAGCGGTTGAAGGGCCTGGCTGTCGTGGAGGTTGGCGCCCGATATGCCGACGGAGATGGGCAGTCCGGACCGCTCGGTGATCAGGTGGTTCTTCGAGCCTTTCTTGCCCCGATCTACAGGATTCGGACCTGTCAGATCCCCCCCTTTCAAAGCCCGCATGTTCACCGAGTCAATCGCACACCGCGACCAGTCCAGGTCGCCGCGCGCGCCTAGGGCCTGTGTGATGTCGTGATCAATCGGCTGTTCGCAGGATGTCTTCGAGCCAGATCATCGAGGCGCGGAGTTCGAGGCCTGCGAGGTAGCTCTCG
>NZ_BAAASJ010000032.1:232914-266692 GCF_039532825.1 Streptomyces vastus | reverse complement strand
CGCTGGCGCACCCGCCACCAGATCCGGGCCCGAGCCAGCCACTACCGCACCCGAGCCGCACAAGCTCACTCACCGTGAAACCACCGGCTGTAGTACTAGGTGACCAACCCGCCCAGTTTGCGCAGCGATTCGTTGAGGGCCGCTGTTGCCGAGTCCTTGAGCTTGCCCGCCATCAGTGAAACGGCGGCGCCCGTGAACTCCCCGTCGATACGGACCTGGGTGGCGGCCTCGCCCTCCGGTGTGAGCGTGTAGCGCGTCGCGACGGTCACGGACATCGGTCCCTTGCCGCGGATCGCCAGCGTGCGGGCGGGCTCCAACTGCTCGATGGTCCAGTCGACTTCAGCGGGGAAACCCATCAGCTTCATGTGCTCCTCGAAGGTGCCGCCGACTTCGAGGGTCTGCGGGCCGCCCTTGGGGAAGCTGGTGTGCGTGGAGTTCCACTCCCCGTAGGAGGAGAAGTCCGTGAGCTGCGCCCAGACCTTCTCGGCCGGCGCCTCGATCCGTGCTTCCGCGCTGACTTCGGCCATGCGACCACCCCTTCGTGTCAGGCGCTGCGCCGGGCGCAGCTACGGTGTCGCGGAACGTAGCCGCAGGGCCTGCAACATTCAATACTGATGAACCGTCAGGAAGTTGGGGATCTCCGTGGATGTGCGCCGGGGCAGGGTGGTCGCACGTGCGGCGCGAGGCAAGGCGGCGCACGCTCCGTCGGGGACAAGGGCGTGATGTCATCCGCAAGGAGGAGAATCCGCCTACGCCTGCCCAACTTGTGTCGGACGCGAAGATGCTTCCCGCCGGGGATGACCCGGCTCGAAGAGACTGATGGGGTAAGGGGTGTGCAACCGCGTATCCCCCGGCAGCAGGCCGCCGATCGTGGCCTGAACCGTATGGACATCGAGGCCGGGCTCAGTGAGGAGCTGGCGGCGGTGGTCGCCGGTGCCCGCAGAAGGGCACTGCGGGACGGGGACAGGCAGATCGACACGGCTCATCTGCTGCATACGCTCCTCGAGTCCGACCCGGAGGTGCGTGCGGTCGTCGACGACGGGCCTCGGATCGCGCGGCTGCTCGGCTATCTCGTACAGCGCAGCATCGGCTACGGCCTGCGCTGGCAGAGCGGCGTGGAGGACTCCGGTGCCGTGCCGACCGTACGCGAGGACGGCTGGTCCCCGGTGGCGGCCGGCGCCATGGAGTACGCGTGCGCGCTCGCCGCGCGGCGAGGCGGCGAACCGGCGGACGGGATCGACCTGCTCGCGGCGATCGTCGCGGATCCCGAGTCCCGGGCCGTGGAGGTGCTGGAGCGGGCTGGAGTCGACGTGGCGACGCTACGGGCCCGTCTTGACGCCGCGGTGGAGCCCGGCGTCGAAGCCTGAGCGGCCGCGAGCCTGAGCTGTCACGGCTGACGCTCCCCAGTTGTGCTGCGGCGGTTTCCAGGGGTACGTCCGCACTCGTGCGTAGTCGTGCGTAGTTGTGACCGTCCAGCCGTCGAGACAGGTGTCATTGGGGATGACGCTCCTGTCGTCGCCTGCCATCATGTGCCGATGCGTGCATCTGAGAGCAGTCACGGCACCCGGCAAAGAGGCGTCGGCCTGAGCCTCGCGCTGGTGTCTGCGGTCGCGTTCGGGGGATCCGGTGTCGCGGCCAAACCCTTGATCGACGCGGGCCTCGACCCGCTCCACGTGGTGTGGCTGCGCGTCGCGGGCGCCGCCGTGGTGATGCTGCCGCTCGCCGTACGCCACCGGGGGCTGCTGCGCGAGCGCCCCGCGCTGCTCGCCGGGTTCGGGCTGCTGGCCGTGGCCGGTGTCCAGGCCTGCTACTTCGCGGCGATCTCCCGGATCCCCGTCGGGGTCGCGCTGCTCGTCGAGTACCTCGCGCCGGCACTGGTTCTCGGCTGGGTGCGGTTCGTGCAGCGGCGGCCGGTGACCCGTGCCGCCGCCCTCGGAGTCGTACTCGCCGTCGGCGGGCTCGCCTGTGTCGTCGAGGTGTGGTCGGGGCTGAGCTTCGACCTCCTCGGACTGCTGCTCGCGCTCGGCGCCGCCTGCTGCCAGGTCGGCTACTTCGTCCTGTCCGACCAGGCCGGCGACGCGGGCGACCAGGCCCCGGACCCGCTCGGCGTCATCGCGTACGGCCTGCTCGTCGGCGCGATCGTGCTGACGCTCGTCGCACGCCCCTGGGGCATGGACTGGTCGATCCTCGGCGGCGGCGCGAACATGAACGGCACGACGGTCGCCGCCGGGTACCTGCTGGTCTGGATCGTGCTCATCGCCACCGTCCTCGCGTACGTCACCGGCGTGCTGGCCGTGCGCCGGCTCTCCCCGCAGGTCGCGGGCGTCGTGGCCTGCCTCGAAGCGGTCATCGCGACCGTCCTCGCCTGGATCCTGCTCGGCGAACACCTCTCCGCGCCGCAGCTCGTGGGCGGCGCGGTGGTGCTGCTCGGCGCGTTCATCGCGCAGTCGTCGACGCCCGCCAAGGGCTCGGAGGGGCCGGTGGCCAGTGGCGGGGGCGACACCGATAAGGAGTTGTCGGCGCGGGGCAGCGCCGCCTAGGCATGCCGATCATGCATTCGGACGCACTCGTTCTTCCTCCCCCCGCCGCCTGAGGCGGGCCCTCCGGAATCCACGCCCGACCGCCGGTCGGGCGGAACGGTGCTGCCCGCAGACGAAGTCCGAGGACCTTCCACGCGCCGCTGTGCTCTGCGCGTGACGTGGTCCTTTCCGAACTGCGTATCTGCGGAGAGAACACGTGTCGAATGCTGCTTCCGGCCTGCCCATCGGGCGAGGCCTCCTCTATCTGACCGTCGCCGGCGCCGCCTGGGGCACCGCGGGCGCGGCCGCCTCGCTCGTCTACCGGGCGAGCGACATGGGCCCCATCGCCCTGTCGTTCTGGCGCTGCGCAGGAGGACTCCTCCTGCTCCTCGCCGCCCGGCTCCTGCGGCCCCGGGCGCGTCGCACCGCACGGCCGCGCCTTCGTCCTCGTACGACCCTGCTGCGGATCGGGATCACCGGTCTCGGTCTCGCCATCTTCCAGACCGCGTACTTCGCCGCCGTCGAGGCGACCGGACTCGCCGTGGCCACCGTCGTCACCCTCGGCGCCGGTCCCGTGCTCATCGCGCTCGGGGCGCGGCTGACCATGGGGGAGCGGCTCGGGCGGGGCGGGAGCGCCGCCGTCGTCGGGGCGCTCGCCGGGCTCGCGGTGCTGGTGCTGGGCGGCGAGGGTGCGACGGTGCGGCCCTGGGGTGTGGCGCTCGCGCTCGTGTCCGCCGCCGGGTACTCCGTGATGACGTTGCTGACCCGGTGGTGGGGGCGTGACGGCGGGGCCGACGCGTCCTCCGCCACCGTGGGCGCGTTCGCCGTCACGACGCTGTGCCTGCTGCCCTTCGGCCTGACCGAGGGACTGGTGCCGCACACCGCCGAACTCGCCCTGGTTGTAGCCCTGTTGGCGTATGTCGCCGCCATCCCGACCGCCCTCGCGTACGCCCTGTACTTCGCGGGGGCCGCCGTCGTCCGGTCGGCCACCGTGTCCGTGATCATGCTCCTGGAGCCGGTGAGCGCGGCGGCACTGGCCGTGGGGCTGCTCGGCGAGCGGCTCACCGCGGCGACGCTCGTGGGTACGTTGCTGATGCTCGGCTCGGTCGCGGGGCTCGCGGTCGCGGAGGCGCGAGACGGCGCGGAGCGTATGCGGGAGGCGCCCGAGACGCCCGAGGAGGAGCCTCAGAGCGTCGTCAGGTAGTCGGGCAGTTCGACGCTGGTGGCCAGGTCGTCGGCCGGGACGGGGGTGCCGTATCCCTTGTGGAGCGGCACCACTCCCGTCCAGTGCGGCAGGCCCAGGTCCTCGGGCTCGTCATTGGGGCCGCCCGTACGGAGCTTGGCGGAGACCTCCCCCAGGTCGAGACGGAGTACGGCGGTGGCGGCCAGCTCCTTTCCGTTGGCGGGCCGGGAGTCCTGCGAGCGGCCCGGGACCACCTGGTCCACGAGGGCGTCGAGGGCTTCGCGCTTCTCGTCGGGGTCCGTCACCTGGTGGGCGATGCCGTGCACCACCACGGAGCGGTAGTTGAGCGAGTGGTGGAAGGCCGAGCGGGCCAGCACCAGACCGTCGACGTGCGTGACGGTGAGGCAGACCGGGAGCCCCGGCTCGGCCTGGCCCGCCATCCGCAGCGGACGCGAACCTGTCGAGCCGTGCACATAGAGCCGCTCACCGATCCGGCCGTACAGCGTGGGCAGTACGACCGGCGCTCCGTCGCGGACGAAGCCCAGATGGCAGACGTACCCCTCGTCGAGTATCGAGTGCACCGTCTCGTGGTCGTACGCGGCACGCTCGCGGGATCGGGCGGGGACGGTGCGGTCGGTCGGGGTGTAGGCGGCGGGCCGCGGGGCCGTCTGCGTCATCGGGGTCTCCAGCTCTCCGTGTTGTTCCGTGTGCTCGGTCGTTTCGTGCGCTCGGCGTGCGCGCTTGCTTGAATGTATTGCACTAGTGCATAATGTACTTTGTGCTAGAAGAGTATCGGATCGAGGGAAGGCGCGCAGCCGAGATTGCGGCCAGCGTCGAGCGCGCGGTGGGCGCGGGAGGACTTGAGCCCGGTCAACTGCTCCCGCCCATGAGGGAGTTGGCGGCCGATCTTGGTGTGAATCCCAATACCGTCGCGGCCGCGTATCGCACGCTGCGGGAACGTGGGGTCATCGAGACCGCGGGCCGGCGCGGCAGCCGCGTACGCCCCAAGCCGGCCACGACAGCTCGTGAGCTCTCCCGCCTGGAGGTCCCGCCCGGGGTGCGGAACCTGTCCGACGGAAACCCGGACCCCGCCCTCCTGCCCGCACTCACCGAGGCGTTCGCGGCGGCAGCGGCGCACGCGGACCGCGAGCCGGTGCTCTACGGAGAGGCCGCCGTGGACCCGGAGTTGGCGCGGCTAGCGCGTGCGGACCTGGACGCTGACGGGGTACCGGACGGGCCCGTCACCGTCACCTCCGGAGCGCTCGACGCCATCGAGCGCGTGCTGGCCGCCCACCTCAGGCCCGGGGACGCGGTCGCCGTCGAGGATCCCGGCTGGCGCAGCGTCCTCGACCTGGCCCCGGCGCTCGGGCTGCGTACGCTCCCGGTCGGTGTCGACGACGAAGGGCCGCTGCCCGACGACGTACGGGGCGCGCTGCGCTCGGGTGCCCGTGCGCTGATCGTCACCGACCGCGCGCAGAACCCGACCGGTGCCGCCGTGAGCGCCACGCGCGCGCGTGCCCTGCGTTCTGTGATCGCGGAGCACCCTCAGACCCTGCTCATCGAGGACGACCACGGCCATCGCATCGTCGACCTGCCCCTGCACCCGCTGGCCGGAGTCACCCACCACTGGGCCTTCGTGCGCTCGGCCGCCAAGGCATGCGGTCCTGACCTGCGGCTCGCCGTGTTCACCGGTGATCCCGTCACCGCCGACCGCGTCCAGGGGCGGCAGCGGCTGGGTCCGGGGTGGGTGAGCCATCTGCTGCAACGGGCCGTCGTGCGGCTGTGGGTGAGCGGTGCGGTGGACGTACGGGAGGTGGCGGCGGCGTACGGGCGTCGGCGGGACGCGCTGATCGCCGCGCTCGCGGAGCGCGGCATCGAGGCGTACGGGCGCAGCGGGATGAACGTGTGGGTGCCCGTGCCGGACGAGACCGGGCCCGTCGCACGGCTGCTGCACTCCGGCTGGGCCGTCGCGCCGGGCGCCGGCTTCCGGGTGAGCTCGCCGCCCGGCCTGCGGATCACCGTCTCGACGCTCGCCGCGCACGACATCGGGCCGTTGGCGGACGCGGTCGCCTCCGCCATCGACCCGGCGCCCGCACGGCGTTACGTCTGAACTCACCCCCTACGCTTGCGACTTGATCCGGACTGCGTGAGCGCCGCGCCCGCCAGCACGATGGCCGCGCCCACCGGTGTCGACCAGGTCAGCGACTCGCCGAGGATCGCGACGCCCGCGGCCGTGGCGATGACCGGGATGAAGTACGTGACCATCTGGGCCGTCGTCGGGCCGACCTCGGCGACCAGGCCGTACTGGACCAGCATGGCGACGCCCGTGCCCAGCGCGCCCAGTGCGACGATCGCGAGCAGGGGCAGGACCGCGAACCGGTTCGGCAAGGTGGTGAACAGCGGCGTGACCACGGCCAACTGGGCTGTCGCCAGCAGTAATTGGGCGCCGGTCAGTGAGAGGTTGGAGTAGCTGGAGCCGGCCAGCGCGCGCCGGAGGTAGATCCAGCCGATCGGGTAGCTGAGCGAGGCCAGCAGGGCCAGCGCCGTGCCCGTGGCGTCGAGACCGTGGAAGCCCTGCCAGGCACCGAGCACCGTGAGTACGCCGAGGAAGCCGATGCCGAGACCGGCGACCCGGTGGCGGGTGGGCCGGTCCTCGGAGAGGGCGACCAGCGACAGGGCCATGCCCCACAGGGGCGAGGTCGCATTGCATATCCCCGCGAGCGTGGACGGGATCGTCAGCTCGGCGTACGCGAACAGGGAGAAGGGGAGTGCGTTGAGGAAGAACGCCACGACTGCCAGATGCGCCCAGGTACGCGTCCCGCGCGGCAGCCGCTCTCGCTTTCAGGCCAGCGCGGTCGCGAGCACCAGGGTGCCGAACGCCAGCCGTCCGAGGGTCACTTGGAAGGGGGCGTACCCTTCCGTGCCGACCTTGATCAGCAGGAAGCTGAAGCCCCAGATGAGGGAGAGGATGCCGAAGCGGACGCGCCAGTCGAGGGGGCGGCGGGGCTTCGGTGCGGTGGTGTTGGGTGGAGCTGAGGGGCTTGGGTGGGTGGGGTATTGGGTGCCGGCGGGAGTGCGGGTTCGGGGGTGCGGGCGGCTTGGGGTGGCGGCGGTCATGTCGACCACGATGGACTGGGTTATCTCGTAGTACAAGCGAGACTTTTTTCGTGATACCTCGTAGCATCGCTTAGGTGTTGAACCTGGAGCGCCTGCGTACCCTTGACGCCCTTGCGCGGCATGGCTCGGTCAGTCGTGCGGCCGAAGGGCTGCATGTCACCACCTCGGCCGTGTCCCAGCAGATGGCCAAGCTGGAGCGGGAGGTGGGGCAGCAGCTCGTCGCCAAGAACGGGCGGGGGGTGCGGCTCACCGACGCGGGGCGGTTGCTCGCCGATCATGCCGCGCGGATTCTGTCCCAGGTCGAGCTCGCGCAGTCCGATCTGGAGGCGCAGCGGGGGCAGGTGGTGGGGGAGCTGCGGCTTTGCGCGTTCCCGACGGCCGCGCGCGGGCTGTTTCCCGCGGCGCTCGCCTCGCTGCGGGCCGAGCATCCTGGACTGCGGGTTCGGTCGCGGGAGTTGGAGCCCCAAGAAGGCGTTTTCGCGGTGGTGCGGGGCGATGTCGACATGGCGGTCGTGCTCGACTGGTACAACAAGCCGTTGCCTGTGCCGGAGGGGCTGGTCAAGGCCTCGCTTCTTGACGATGCCGCCGATGTGGCGATGCCTGCCGGGCATCCGCTTGCCGGACGGGACGAGGTGGGTCTGGAGGAGTTCGCCGACGACGAGTGGATCGCCTGGCCCGAGGGGGAGTTCTGCCATGAGTGGCTGTTCTTCACGCTTCGCGCCAAGGGGATTGAGCCTGTTGTCGCGCATCGGGCGGAGGAGCACCACACGCAGCTTGCGCTGGTTGCTGCGGGGCTTGGTGTGTGTGTTGCGCCGCGGCTCGGGCGGGGGGCGGTGCCGGATGGTGTGCGTACGGTGCCGGTTCGTCAGCGTGTCACCCGGCATGTGTATGCGGTGTGGCGTGCCGATGGGGATCGGCGGCCGTCTGTTCGGGCGGCGGTTGAGGCGTTGCGCTCCGCTGGGGGTTCGTAGGGGTTTTCTTCCCCAAGCCAGCCCCTTCCCGGAACTGGGGGCTGCGCCCCCAGGCCCCCGCTAGCGGGCTCTGTTTGGGTGCGGGCTCGTTGTGGCTTGTCGCGCAGTTCCCCGCGCCCCTTGCGGGGCACTACCGGAACCCCCTGTCGTCAAAGTGCGGCCAGCTTGCGGAAGTCCCATGACTTGATCGACTCCGGGGTCAGGCGGAGCCATGCGTGTCTGCCGTCGTGGGGCATCTCGCTCAGGCCGAAGTTCTTCTGCGCGAACAAGCGCTCCACGGCGCCTAGTTCGGGGCACGGCTCGCCCGTGCGCGGTGCCTCGCCTACGAACTCGACGGTGCCCGACAGCTCCACGCCCCGCAGCTCCCCGTACTCGTCGCCCGCGTCTACGACCACCGCGATGCGGGGGTCCCTCCGCAGGTCCGACCAGCGTTTGCTTCGGGTGATCGAGTACAGCCAGAGGGAGGTGCCGTCCCAGGCGAACCAGAGGGCGCTGAGGTGGGGGGCTCCGTCTGCCGAGACGGTTGCCACTCGGCAGGTGCGTTGGGTGGTCAGGAACTCGTCCAGTTCTTCGGGGGTCATCATGATCTTTCGGCCCCGGCGTTGCGTGGTGGTCATGTGGGTCCCCTCTTTTCTGACTGAGCGTCAGGAAATCATGCGGCGTCTTCCGCCCTCACGCAATGGTCGCTACGCTCGCCCGCCACCGCAGCGCCAGCCGTCTTCCGCGACAGGGGGAGCCATGCCGTCGTACGAAGAGCTCAGCGAACTCCTCGACCCAGCGACCACTGTTCTGCTGACCGTCGAGTGCCAGAACGGTGTCGTCGGGCCGGAGAGCGCGCTGCCCGAACTTGCCGAGGAGGCGCGTGCGTCGGGTGTTCTGGCCCGGATCGCGCAGCTGGTCGCGGGGGCGCACGAGAGTGGGGTGCAGGTGGTCCATGCGATTGCCGAGCGTCGGCCGGACGGGCGTGGTGCCAATCACAATGCCCGGTTGTTCCGGGCCGCGGAGCGGTTGCCGGTGCAGCAGTTGTCTGGGACTACGGCAGTGGGCGTCGCGGCGCCCATCGAGGTCGCGGACGAGGATCTCGTCGTACGCAGGCTGCACGGGCTGTCGCCGATCGCGGGCACCGACGTCGACCCGCTGCTGCGCAACCTGGGCTGCCGCGCACTGATCGTGACCGGCGTCTCGGCCAACGTGGCCATACCCAACGCCGTGTTCGACGCCGTCAACCGTGGTTACACCGCCGTCGTGCCGAGGGACGCCATCGCGGGGGTGCCCTCCGACTACACCACCGCGATGGTCCGCAACACGCTCGCCCTGGTGGCCGCCATCACCACCACGGACGAGGTGCTGGCCTGTTTCAAGCGTCCGCGCAGGATCACATGAGCATGATCGAGTCGCCGTCGACCATGACTTTCTCCTCGGTCAGCCCACTGGTCGCGGGCCCCTTCTTGACGCCGCCGTCCGTGACGCTGAACTGGCTGCCATGAGCGGGGCAGGTGATCAGGCCGTTGTCCACGGCGTTGACCTGCTGTTTCTGGTGCGGGCATGTCGTCGAGAAGGCCTTGAACTCGCCGGCCGTCGGCTGGGTGACGACCACCTTCTGGTCGGCGAACACCTTGCCGCCACCTTCCGGGATCTCGCTGGTCTTGGCCAGCGCCTCGCCGCCGCCCGAGCCGGCGGAACTGGATGATTCGGATGCGCCCGATGAGCCGGACGAGCTGTCGCCGGAGCCTCCGCACGCGGTCAGCGCGGCGGCGGCACCGGCCGAGCCGAGTGCCGCAAGGATCGTGCGACGGCAGACTGCAGGGGCAGGTTGGGCAGACTGAAGCGATTCGCTGGACATGTGGCGGTCCCTTCCACAGATGTACAGATGCGCTGCGGACCAACGCGGAGTGCGCTGATCCACATCAAGGTGTACGCGCACGTCACGAGGGTCGTTCACAAGGCGCTTGAGTTGTTGATGAAATCGAGATCAAGCCGGAGCAGCGTATCTATCACGCCTTCCTGTGTGACCAAATGGGTCGAACCGGGCAGTGGCAGCACCGTGTGCGGACGGCCCGCCGCAAGCAGTGCCGCCGAGAAGCGCAGGAGGTGCGCGGGCGCCACGTTGTCGTCGGCCATTCCGTGGACGAGCATCAGGGGACGCGTCAGCTTGTGCGCGTGCGCCACCAGGGAGCAGCGCTCGTAGTTCTCGGGCTGGACGTCCGGGTGGCCGAGGAAGCGCTCCTTCCAGTGCGTGTCGTACAGGCGCAGATCGGTCGGGGCCGCGCCCGCGACGGCCGCGTGGAAGACATCGGGCCGGTGCAGTACGGCACCCGCCGCGAGGTAGCCGCCGAAGGACCAGCCGCGGATCGCCACGCGGCTCGTGTCCAGCTCCGGAAAGAGGTCCGCAGCCGCGCGCACCGCGTCCGCCTGGTCCTCGACCACGGGCGTCAACTGGTCGCCGTGGATGGCCGTTTCCCACGCCCGGTCACGCCCTGGCGTACCCCGCCCGTCGACGGACAGCACGGCGAAGCCCTGGTCGGCGAACCACTGGTTCACCGCGTGGTGCCAGGCTGCCGCCTTCACGACGGTCTGCAGGCCGGGCCCGGAGTACGAGTGCACGATCACGGGCAGATGCCGCGCCCCCGGTCCGTACGACTCAGGTTCGTACGATTCCGGGAGGTAGAGCGCCGCTCGCAGTTCCCGCTCGCCGAGCGTCAGGAAACGGGGCCGCGGCTCGGTCACGGGCCGCTCGGACAGCACCCGGATCCGCCCGGCAGGCTTGCCGTCCCGCAGCACCGTCACCGTCTGCCCGTCGAGCGTCCTGCTGTCCAGGACGACCGTGCCGCCCCCGACGGCGGCGCTGTGCACGCCCGGCTCGTCGGTCAGCCGGACGAAGCCGCCGGCCGGGTCGTACGACCACACGTGGAACTCGGTCGGCTCCTGACTGGCCACGAAGAAGATCCGTTCGCCGGGCGCGCCGAGCAGATCATGGACATACATGTCCTCGGGTGTACGCACTCCGGTCGCCGGCATCCACAGTCCGCGGATCCCGTCCTGCGTGGTGAGGACGGGACCGGCGGCGGTGTGGACCGGAGTTCCGGGCACGAACTCCAGCCAGGCGGCGTCGCGTTGATGGTGCAGCGTCCTGGTCGCACCGGTCGAGGCGTCGATGCGGAGCAGATACGCCGAGCGCTGGTCCCTGGTCTGCACGACGGCGAAGGGGCCGCCGTCGCCCCAGCCCGCCTCCACGACGTACTCGAAGGCCGCGTCCGTCCACTCGCCCGCCGGATGCTCGTCGGCCTCCTTGGGAAACTGAACCTCGAGGCGGCCTCCGTCGAGCCCGACCACATGCAGCGACAGCTCCGCGTTGGCGGTGCCCGCGGCCGGGTACGGGACAGCGCGCGGCGGGTGCGTGGGGTGCGCCGGGTCGCTGATGTACCAGCGCTGGACAGGGGAGTTGTCGACGCGTACGACCAGCAGCGCCTCCCCGTCCGGCGACCACCAGAAGCTCCGCGTCCGGCCCAGCGACTCGGCGGAGACATGGTCGGAGAGCCCGTACGTCACCTGCGGGTGCTCCGGCCTGGCGAGCGCGCGGTCGGCCGTCCCGTCGGTGCGTATGACGCGGAGGGCGCCGTCGCTCACGTACGCGATGCGCGTGCCGTCGGGGCTGGGGCGCGGGGCGACGACCGGGCCCGGCGTGGGGATCCGGCGCGGAACGCCGCTGTCCGTGTGCACTGTCCAGAGGTCGCCGGAGAGGGCGAACACGATCAGGCGCACGGCCTCGTCGGTGGCGTACGAGACGATCCCGCCGGTTGTCTCGCGTGCCCGCTCCCTGCGGATCCGCTCGGCCTCCGGGTCCTCGCCGCCGTCGCCGAGCCCGCGCGGGTCCGCGAGCAGGCGCTCCTCGCCGTCCTCGTACAGCCACAGGCAGCCGGTCGTGGAGCGGCCGCTCGCGGTGCGCAGGAAGACCACGCGGTCGCCGTCGGGGGAGACGGTGAAGGCACGGGGGACGCCGAGGGAGAAGCGTTTCGTGCGGGCGAGTTGGAGGGGCAGGTCTTCGGCGGTCACAGTGATCCTTTCGGGCAGGGTGAAACGGGAACATCCAAGTAACCTGGGACGATGCTCAAGGAAGTCAGCGCGACCCGGTACATCACGCCTCTGCGTGAGGGCGGCTCGCTGCCGGGGCTCGTCGAGGCCGATGATCTCGGAACGTACGTCATGAAGTTCACCGGTGCCGGGCAAGGGCGGAAGACCCTCGTCGCGGAGGTCGTCTGCGGTGAACTCGCCCGTCGTCTGGGTCTGCGCGTTCCGGGACTGGTCACGATCGGGCTCGATCCGGTCATCGGACTCGGTGAACCGGACGAGGAAGTACAGGAGTTGCTCAAGTCGAGCGGTGGGCTGAACCTCGGGATGGACTTCCTCTCCCGCGCGATCGGCTTCGACGCCCTCGCGCACCGGGTGAGCCCCGAAGAAGCCGGGAAGATCGTCTGGTTCGACGCGCTGGTCAACAACGTGGACCGATCATGGCGTAACCCCAATTTGCTCGTGTGGCAAGGTGAACTGTGGCTCATCGACCACGGTGCCACGATGATCTGGCAGCACAACTGGCCCGGCGCACCCGCCTCCGTGGCCCGGCCGTACGACGCCTCCGACCACGCGCTCGCGCCCTTCGGACCCGAAATCGCCTCCGCGGCCGCTCAGCTGGCGCCGCTCGTCACCGACGAGCTGCTCGCCGAGGTGACCGCCGAGATCCCCGAGGCCTGGCTGACTGACGAGCCGGGGTTCGACTCGGCTGACGCTCTCAGGCGCGCGTACGCGGAGCCGCTGCTGGCGCGCGCCGCCACGATTCACGAACGCATCGAGATCGGCGAGGTGGGGGAGAAGTGAGCGGGCGCGACGGCCGTGACGTCTACGAGTACGCGCTGCTGCGGGTGGTGCCGCGCGTCGAGCGGGGAGAGTGCTTCAACGCGGGTGTGCTGGTCTACTGCCGCGCGAAGTCGTACGTGGCGGCGCGCACGCATCTCGACGAGGGCAAGCTGCGGGCGCTCGACCCGGCGGCGGACGTACCCGGAGTGCGCGCCGCGCTGCGCGCGGTCGAGGGCGTCTGCGCCGGAGGCGCGGCGGCGGGGCAGGCCGCGCGCGACGACGCGGGCCGGCGCTTCCGCTGGCTGATCGCGCCCCGCTCGACCGTCGTCCAGCCGGGTCCCGTGCATACGGGTCTCACCGCGGATCCCGAGGCCGAGGCCGAGCGGCTTCTCGACCTGCTGGTGAGGTGATGGATCACATGTGCGCGGTGTTCCGTTGACACCGGGTGCCAGGGCTTCTAGCGTCACTTGCGCTGAGGGTACTAAGCGGTCGCTCACCGGAGGGGCGTACCGTCCGAGCAGCAGGCTTTTCAAAGGCGAGGAGAACCAGCAATGTCCACCACTGAGCAGCGGGTCGCCGTAGTCACCGGTGCCGCGCGCGGTATCGGAGCCGCGACCGCCGTACGCCTGGCCGCCGAGGGGCGCGCCGTAGCGGTGATCGACCTCGACGAGGCCGCGTGCAAGGACACCGTGGAGAAGATCACCTCCGCCGGTGGCAAGGCGATCGCCGTCGGCTGCGACGTCTCCGACGAGGCCCAGGTCGAGGCCGCCGTGACGCGGATCGCCGAGGAACTCGGTGCGCCTACCATCCTCGTGAACAACGCGGGTGTGCTCCGCGACAACCTCCTCTTCAAGATGAGCGCGTCCGACTGGGACACGGTCATGAACGTGCACCTGCGCGGCGCCTTCCTGATGACGCGGGCCGTCCAGAAGTACATGGTGGACGCCAAGTTCGGCCGCGTCGTCAACCTCTCCTCGTCCTCGGCGCTCGGCAACCGCGGCCAGGTCAACTACTCCGCCGCCAAGGCCGGTCTGCAGGGCTTCACCAAGACGCTCGCGCACGAGCTCGGCAAGTTCGGGGTCACCGCGAACGCCGTCGCGCCCGGGTTCATCGTGACCGACATGACCGCCGCCACCGCCGAGCGCGTCGGCATGGGCTTCGAGGAGTTCCAGGCCGCGGCCGCCACTCAGATCCCCGTACAGCGTGTCGGCAGGCCGGACGACGTCGCGGGCGCGATCGCCTTCTTCACGGGCGACGACACCGGATTCGTCTCCGGACAGGTGCTGTACGTTGCCGGCGGACCGCTCAACTAGGGCCGGGGAAAAGAGACATGACCACTGTGGAACTCTCGGGAAAGGTCGCGCTCATCACCGGCGCGAGCCGCGGTATCGGCTACGGCGTCGCCGAGGCGCTGGTCGCCCGCGGTGACCGGGTCTGCATCACCGGGCGCAACGAGGATGCACTCAAGGAGGCCGTGGAGAAGCTCGGCGCCGACCGGGTCATCGGCGTCGCGGGCAAGGCCCACGACGAGGCCCACCAGGCCGCTGCCGTCGAGCGCACCATGGAGGCGTTCGGCCGCGTCGACTTCCTGGTCAACAACGCGGGCACGAACCCGGTCTTCGGGCCAATCGCCGAGCTGGACCTCAACGTCGCGCGCAAGGTGTTCGAGACCAACGTCATCTCGGCGCTCGGTTTCGCCCAGCAGACGTGGAAGGCCTGGCAGAGCGAGAACGGCGGTGCGATCGTCAACATCTCCTCCGTGGCCGGCGTCTCGGCCTCGCCCTTCATCGCCGCGTACGGCATCAGCAAGGCCGCCATGATCAACCTGACCGTCCAGCTGGCGCACGAGTTCGCGCCCAAGGTGCGCGTCAACGCGATCGCCCCGGCCGTGGTCAAGACCCAGTTCGCCAAGGCTCTGTACGAGGGCCGCGAGGAGGAAGCGGCCGCGGCCTACCCGCTCGGCCGGCTCGGTATGCCGTCGGACATCGGGGGCACCGCCGCGTTCCTCACCTCGGAGCAGTCGGACTGGATCACCGGGCAGACGCTCGTCGTCGACGGCGGGATCTTCCTCAACGCGGGGGTCGGCTGACGGTGACGTCGGGCGTCCGGTCGGCCCGGCTGAAGCCGCCCGGGCGCCCACGCGTGAGGGTCGTGCGAAGGAACGACACCATTCCCGCACCGCATGGACATAGCCGCTGATCAAGGGCGCTGCCAGGGCGGCGCCCCAACTGGTCGGTTGCTGCGGTATCGTCTGGCCACCCTTGTGGTATGGCCGATCGAGGAGCGTGCGCGTGTTCAAGCGGGACAGGTATCTGCGTCAGATGGGGGCGATCACGTCCATAGCCCTGGTCGCCGGATGCGGTGTCTTCTCCTCGGGTTCCTCCGACGACGGGAAGCCAATCGTCGTGGGGACGACCAGTCAGCCCAGCACCCTGGATCCGGCGGCCTCTTGGGACAGCTCCTGGGAACTGTTCCGCAATGTCCACCAGACCCTGCTGAATTTCCCCGCCGGTGCGTCCAAGCCCGAGCCCGACGCCGCCGAGAGCTGCAGGTTCACCGACAGCTCCAGCTCGGTGTACAGCTGTAAGCTGCAAGAGGGCCTGAAATTCTCCGACGGACACGCGTTGGACGCGAAAGCCGTCAAGCACTCCATCGACCGGATCAAGAAGATCAACGTCAACGGTGGCCCCGCCGGTCTGCTGACCACCCTCGACCGAGTCGAGGTGAAGGGCGACCTCGAGGTCGTCTTCCGTCTGAACCAGCCCGACGCGACGTTCCCCTTCGTGCTTTCCACGCCCGCCATGGCGATCGTGGATCCCGAGAAGTACCCGGCCGACAAGCTCCGCGATGACGGCGGCGTCACCGGCGCGGGGCCGTACCGCCTTGAGTCGTACGAGGACGGCAAGGAAGCCCAGCTCGTCAAGAACGACAGCTACAAGGGCATCGCGAAACTCAAGAACAACGCTGTCACCATCCGCTACTTCTCGGAGTCGTCCCAGGTGGTCAGCGCTCTGAAGAAGAAGCAGATCGACGTCATCTACCGCGGTCTCGGCGCCACCGACGTCGTGGACATCCAGGAGAACGGCGACGACACGGGGCTCCAACTCGTCGAGAACCCCACCACCGAGATCAGCTACCTGGTGTTCAACCCCAAGGACCCATGGGCCAAGAGGCCCGCCGTCCGCAAGGCGATCGCCCAGGTCATCGATCGTCCGGCGCTCGTCCACAACATCTACAAGGACACCGTCGAGCCGCTGTACTCCATGATCCCCAAGGGCCTGGTCGGCCACACCACGGGCTTCTTCGACGACTTCGGCAAACCCAGCTCCGCCAAGGCCAAGCAGATCCTCGCGGATGACGGCATCACCGAGCCCGTCCCGATCACCCTCTGGTACACGACCGACCGCTACGGCTCGCAGACGAAGCCGGCCTTCGAGGAGCTGAAGCGGCAGCTGGAGGCCTCCGACCTGTTCACGGTCAAGCTGAAGAGCCGCCCCTGGAAGACCTACGCCCCGGGCTACCAGAAGGGCGAGTACCCGGTCTTCGGGCGCGGCTGGAACCCCGACTTCCCCGACGCCGACAACTTCATCGCGCCCTTCGTGGGCGAGCAGAACGCGCTCGGTACCCCGTACGACGCGCCAGAGATCACGAAGGAACTGATCCCCGAGTCCCGCCGCGAGAGCGACCGGGGCGCCGTGGGCGCCCAGTTCGAGAGGGCCCAGGCGATCCTCGTCGACGACGCGCGGCTGATTCCGCTGTGGCAGGGCAAGTCGTACGTGGCCGCGAACGAAGAGATCGCCGGTGCCGAGAACTCCATCGACCCGGCGACGATGATGGCGATGTGGGAGCTGTACTGGAAGACCAGCTGGTAGCTCCGCCCGCTTCGCCTCGGGCCCGATTGTCAGTGGGCGCCTGTAGGTTCTGTGCTCTGAGGACGGCCGCGCCCAGCGCGGCCGTCCTGGCCGTACGCACACTGCGGCCCTGAAGTCAGCGCACAACGGAGGAAGTTCACGTGACCGACATCGCCATGCTGCCCGAGTCCTGGCGCGGCGTCCTGGGCGAAGAGCTGCAGAAGCCCTACTTCAAGGAGCTCACCGAGTTCGTCGAGGAGGAGCGCGGAAAGGGTCCCGTCCACCCTCCGCGCGAAGAGGTCTTCGCCGCGCTCGACGCGACGCCGTACGAGCGGGTGAAGGTACTGATCCTCGGCCAGGATCCGTACCACGGCGAGGGCCAGGGGCATGGCCTGTGCTTCTCCGTCCGGCCGGGTGTCAAGGTCCCGCCGTCGCTGCGCAACATCTACAAGGAGATGCACGAGGAGCTGGGCACCCCGATCCCGGACAACGGCTTTCTGATGCCATGGGCCGAGCAGGGCGTCCTGCTGCTCAACGCGGTGCTTACGGTGCGTGGCGGCGAGGCCAACTCGCACAAGGGCAAGGGCTGGGAGAAGTTCACAGATGCGGTGATCCGGGCGGTGGCCGCGCGGCCCGACCCGGCTGTCTTCGTGCTGTGGGGCAACTACGCCCAGAAGAAGCTGCCGCTGATCGATGAGGGACGGCACGTCGTGGTGAAGGGGGCGCACCCCTCGCCCCTGTCCGCCAAGAAGTTCTTCGGCTCGCGCCCGTTCACCCAGATCAACGAGGCGGTCGCCCGGCAGGGCCACACTCCGATCGACTGGCGGATCCCTAACCTGGCTGACCGGCTGACCGGCTGACCCCGGGGGCCGGGGCTCAACTCCCGTACGTCTCCTTGCAGATGGTCGCCTGCGGACTGTCCGGCTGCCAGCCGCCGTACGTTCGGCCCAGGTCGCACGCACCCGGGTTCGCCTGGCCCGGCCGGGGCCGGACGTGTGGGTCGCTGCGCCGCGCAGGAGGCTGTTCGCGGCTCTGGGGCTCAGTGGTCCTCGGCGGGTCAGTGGGGATCCGGCGCGGGGCGGCCGTGGGAGGCGGTGGTGCTGTCGGCCGAGGTGTTGCCGCCGACGGGGAAGGGCGGCTGGGCGGGCCGACGCGTTCCAGGGCCTCCTGGGCCGGGGCCTGCACGAGGTGCGGGTCGGACCTGACCTCGGGCTGTTGTGACGAGGGACGGCTCGCAGGCGCCGGTACGCCGGGGGAGGGCGGGTACTGGACGGTCAGGCAGCCGGAGACGGCCGAGACGGCCACGGTGACCAGGGGCGTTGCGGTGGTCGTGGATCGGTGCACCCGCGCAACTCTGCTGGGTCCGGGCCGCCTTGGGGAGCCGTGAAGCGGAGGATGCCCCGCCCGGGTGAACGGCTCGTGGGGGTGCCTCGGCCCGCACGGGGGTCTCAGTCGCCGATGGCCCCGTCGATGCGCTCACGGATCATATCGGCGTGGCCGTTGTGGCGGGCGTACTCCTCGATCATGTGGGTGTAGATCCAGCGCAGGTTGAACCGCTGGCCGGTCCGCAGGTGCTTGCCCTCGGAGATGTCGTCGAGGCCGAAACGGGCCGCGTTGCCCCGGGCGCTCTCGATCTCGGCCTGCCAGGTGGCGTAGGCCTCCTCCCAGGTGTCCGTCTCGGAGAGGTGGAAGTCGCCGTCGCGGTCCTCCTCGGTGAAGTAGATCGGGCCGGCGTCCTCAGCTGCGAGCACTCTGCGGAACCAGCTTCGCTCCACCTCCGCCATGTGCCGCACCAGCCCCATCAGGGTCAGCTCGGACGGTTCTACGGAGGCGGTCCTGAGCTCGGCGTCGGTGAGGCCTTCGCACTTCCACGCGAGGGTCAGCCGGTGGTAGTCCAGCCAGCCCTCCAGCATCGTGCGCTCGTCGGCGGTGGGGGCGGGCTCAAGGCGTTCGGTCGTCATCTGCGCATCCTGTCTCGCCCGTTGACGCAGCGCCAGGGGATTTCGCCGGGCCCGGCCCGGATCAGCGACCCAGCATCCCGGCCAACAGCTCCCGCAGCCCCTCCCGCACCTCGTCGAGACTCGGCTCCTCCGCGTGGTACGAGCCCGCCGCGCAGGCGAACATCAAGCCGTCGGACCAGGCGACCAGCGACCGGACATGCCGCGCAGGGGACGGCGAACCCACCGCCGCCAGCATTGTGGTCAGGGCGTCCCGGAAGAGCCGCCCCTGTGTGTCGTAGAACGCGCGCAGCTCCGGGCGGCGCGTCGCCTCCAGGGCCAACTCATAGCGGGCCACGAGCAGGTCACGGTGGCGGGTGAGGGAGCGGTGCACCGCCAGGGCCAAGCCGTCGACGAGCGCGTCACGCCCGCCCCGCGGGTCCGGCATCTCCTGCAGTGCCAGCACCTTCGCCTCGCGCTCCGCGAGTCTGCACACCGCGGCCTCCAGCAACGCCAGCCGCGTGCGTGCGTAGTTGGATGTGGACCCCTGCGGCAGCCCGGCCGCCTCGTCGACCGCGCGGTGTGTGAGGCCGCGCATGCCGCGCGCGGCGAGGAGGCCGAGGGCGGTGTCGGTGATGAGTTCGGCGCGGGTCGGGCCGGTGCTGCGTACGGACATGAGGCCCAACCTACCGTCCGCACTACACCTGTAGTACGGTCGAGGCATCCGGTCACTACAGGTGTAGTTTCCGTGCGAATCGCAGACATCAGGAAGCGCAAGAACCGTAGGTATCGCAGATCGCAGATCGCAGAACCGCAGGAGGAGACATGGCACAGGTACCCCGCGCGGTCGTCGTGGGCGGCGGCCTCGGCGGCCTGACCGCGGCGGTGGCGCTGCACCGGCGCGGCTGGCGGGTCACCGTCCTGGAGCGGGCCCGTGCGCTCGAACCCGTCGGCGCCGGAATCTCCCTCGCCCCCAACTCCCTCCGCGCCCTCGACGTCATCGGACTCGGCGACGAGATCCGCGAACTCGCCGCCTGGCAGGGCGACGGGGGCCTGCGCACCCCGTCAGGCCGCTGGCTCATGCGCACCAGCACGGCGGCCATGGGCGAACGCTTCGGCGGGCCGCTCGTCGTGCTGCACCGGGCCACACTCATCGACAAGCTGGCCGCACAACTACCCGAAGGCGCCGTACGCACAGCCGCTGCAGCGAGCCTCACCGACCCGGGCGACCCCGGCGACGTCGGCCGCCCGGCCCGCGTCGGCACACCCGACGGCGAACTGGAGGCCGAGCTGGTCGTCGGCGCGGACGGCATCCACTCCGCCGTACGCCGCACGCTGTTCCCGGAGCACGGAGGGCCGGTCTACTCCGGGTTCACGACGTGGCGTGTCGTCATCCCGGTGCCTGGTGCCGCCTTCGCCTCGCACGAGACCTGGGGCCGTGGCCGTATCTGGGGCACACATCCGCTCAAGGACGGCCGGATCTACGCGTACGCCGCCGCCATCGCCCCGGCAGGCGGACGGGCACCCGACGACGAGCGCGCCGAACTGGTCCGGCTCTTCGGCGACTGGCACGAACCGATCCCCGCCGTCATCGCCGCGGCACGCCCGGAAGACGTCCTGCGCCACGACGTCCACCACATCGCCGAGCCCCTGCCCGCCTTCCACCGCTGCCGGGTCGCCCTGCTCGGCGACGCCGCGCACGCCATGCCGCCCACGCTGGGACAGGGCGGGAACCAGGCGATCGAGGACGCCGTCGTGCTCTCCGGCCGCAGCGACCCCGAAGGGCCCGACCTCGCCGCTTACACGGCGGACCGCAAGCCGCGCACCACCGCCATCGGCCGCAAGGCCGTCGGCGTCGCCCGCCTCAACATGATGCGCAGCCGGCCCGGCATCCTCCTGCGCAATGCCACGGTCGCGGTGGTCTCCAAGGCCGGACCGGGCCTCTTCCTGCGGAGCTTCGACGGAATCGCCGACTGGAGGCCACCACAGCCGCCGTATGCTTCGGACCGGGCACACACCCGTGAGACACCCGCATAGGCGCCCCTGAGGACCCTGAGGAGACCCCTGTGAAGGTCGGCTGCATCGGACTCGGCGACATCGCGCTGAAGGCGTATCTGCCGGTGCTCACCACTCAGCCCGGCCTCGAACTGCATCTGCACACACAGACGCCCGCAACTCTCACCAGGGTCGCCGACAGCCTCCACATCCCGGCCGGTCGTCGCCACACCGACCTCTCGGACCTGCTCGCGCAGGACCTCGACGCGGCGTTCGTGCACGCACCCACCCTCGCGCATCCCGAGATCGTGGGACGACTGCTTCAGGCGGGCGTCGCGACGTATGTCGACAAGCCGATCGCTTACGAACTCGCCGACAGCGAGCGCCTGGTGCGGCTCGCGGAGGAGCGGAACACGAGCCTGGCCGTCGGCTTCAACCGGCGCTACGCACCCGGGTACGCCCAGTGCGCCGACCACCCGCGCGAGCTGATCCTGATGCAGAAGAACCGCGTCGGCCTGCCGGAGCACCCCCGCACGATGATCCTCGACGACTTCATCCATGTCGTGGACACGTTGCGGTTCCTGGTGCCGGGCCCGGTCGACGACGTGACCGTGCGGGCCCGGGTCGAGGGCGGGCTGCTGCACCACGTGGTGCTGGTGCTCGCCGGGGAGGGGTTCACGGCGCTCGGTGTGATGAACCGGCTGAGCGGTTCGAACGAGGAGATCCTCGAGGTGTCGGGTCAGGACAACAAGCGGCAGGTCGTCAACCTCGCGGAGGTCATCGACCACAAGGGCCAGCCGACCGTGCGGCGTCGTGGCGACTGGGTGCCGGTGGCCAGGCAGCGCGGTATCGAGCAGGCCGTGCTCGCCTTCCTGGACGCCGTACGCGCGGGGAAGATGCTCAGCGCCCGGGAGGCGCTGGCGACCCATGAGCTGTGCGAGCGGGTGGTGCGTGCGGTTCAGGCGCGGCCCGCCTGATCCGCAGTGACCGTATGCCCTGCGTGCCGCCGAGGGCCGCGAGGATCAGCAGCGCCGCGTACACCGGCCACTCGCCGAAGCGTGCGTACGGCGTGACACCGCCGGCCAGCGGTACGTCGTACACCTCCCAGGCGCTCGCGCTCGTGCCGAGCCAGTCGCCGACCCGCTCACCGCTCGGGCCGTAGACGGCGGAGGCGCCCGTGAGCGTCGAGTGCACCATCGGCCGCCCCGTCTCGGCGGCCCGCAGCGCCGCCAGCGACGCGTGCTGCTCCGGCGCCCAGCTCTGCTGGAACGTCGAGGTCGACGACTGCGCCAGCAGCACGTCGGCGCCGTCCCGCGCGAGATTGCGGCTCATGTCGGGGAACGCCGACTCGAAGCACACCATCGGGCCCACCCGCAGCCCGTCGCCGACGCTCATCACCACCTGCTCCGTGCCGCGCCTGCGGTCCTCGCCCGCGGCCTTGCCGACGGAGGTGGCCCAGCCGAGGACGGAACGGAAGGGGACGTACTCGCCGAAGGGGACCAGCCGCATCTTGTCGTAGCGGTCGCCGGTCGGACCCTCGGGGCCGACGACCACCGAGCTCTTGTAGATGCCGGGCCGGTCGGAGCGGCGCGCGTCCACGTTCACGATGATGTCGGTGCCCACCTCGCGGGAGAGCGCGGCTATCCGGTTCGCGAGGTCGGGCCGGTCGGCGAGGTCGAAGCCGACGCTGCTCTCGCCCCAGACGACGAGGTCCACGTCCTGCCCGGCCAGCTGCCGAGTGAGCGTCTCCTCACGCGCGAACCTCTTCTCGGCGCCGCCGGCGCCGTTGATCGGTCCGGGCTGCACAAGGGCGATCCGCACCTGACCGTCGGCCTCGGGGCGCGGCGACCACACCCAGGCGGCCGAGGTGGCGACGGCCGTCGCCACCAGTCCGGCGACGGCCGGGATACGGGACCGGCGTATCGCGATGAGGACGGCCACCGTGACATTCACGGTGACGATCAGGAAGCTGAGCAGCCACACCCCGCCGACCGAGGCGAGCCGCAGCGCCGGTTCCACCTCCCACTGGCTTGAGCCGAGCATGCCCCATGGGCCGCCCAAGCCCTCCCAGGAGCGCACGAGTTCGGCCGTCAGCCAGCCCGAGGGCAGCACGAACAGCGCCGCCGCCACCTTGCCGGGCGAGGGCACACCGGCCAGGAAGCGGTGGACCAGCCAGCCCCAGGGAGCCCACAGCACGCCGAGCAGGGCGGCTATGACAAAGGTGAAGACATGCAGACTCGGCAGCAGCCAGTGGTGCACGGCCAGCATGAAACCGATCCCGCCCAGCCAGCCGTCGTACGCCGCCCGCCGCGCCGTCGGCGCCGAGCGGGCGAGCAGCATCCACGGCACCAGCGCGACATACGCGAACCACCACAGGGACGGCTGCGGGAAGCTCACCATGGGCAGGGCCCCGGCGAATACGGCAGCGGCGCCGCGCCACCGGGGGGACTCCAGGCGTCGGCGCCAGTCAGTGGCGGACAGTTGCATGCAGCGCCTCCCTCGGCCCCCCGACGCCCGGTGCTTACCTCTGTTGCCTACCTTCAGTGTGCGCGACGGGGACGATCTCCGTAAGGGCGTGTCCGATCAGGTCGCTGCGGGTTCCGGACGGTTCTGCGGGGCCCGGCGCCACTTCTCGTTGACGACCACAGCGTGCAGCCGCCAGCCACTGTCCGTACGCAGCAGCGCGAAGTCGTAACGGCCGCCGCACACGAAGTCCGGTGCCGTGGATCCGCCGCCGTGACCGGCGAACCGCATCGGGTTCACATAGTCCGCCCGCACCTGCGCCGTGTCACCGATGTCGTGGTCCAGCGGCCCGAACCGCAGCTGGCGGTTCACGATCAGATGCTGCCGCATAGGGAACAGCTCCATCGTCTGCGCCAGCCACCCGGCGACCTGCCCGGCATCCCCCTCGATACCGCCCGCCGACCGATAGTCCGCCCGCCCGTCCGAGGTGAACAGGCCCCGGTACCCCTCCCAGTCCCCGTCGTCGACCGCCACCGCGTACTCGGTGATCAGTCCGTCGACCGCGAGCCGGTCCATCACCGTCGCCAGTTCCACACGCTGCGTCATCGGGTCAGTGTTGGCCACGGGGCGGGCCGAGCCAAGGGGTGTGCCCCGATATTCACCGGCCGTGTGCCGTCCGTACGGTCGAACCGGTACGCACGGACCCCGTGGACTGACGTACCGGCGGATCTGCGATGGTTGGCACCGCGCACATGTGGATCATGAGGGAGCCCAGATGTCTCGTCCTGTCACGGTCGTCACAGGCGGCAGCCGCGGAATCGGCGCCGCGACCTGCCTGCGGCTGGCGGCGGACGGACACGATCTGGTGGTGGGGTACGCGCACGACGACGCTGCTGCCGAGCGCACCGCCACCGCCGTACGCGAGACGGGTGCGCGCTGCGTCACCGTACGCGTCGACGTCTCCGACGAGACAGACGTAGAAGGGCTCTTCGATACGGCGGCGGAGCGGCTGGGCCCGGTGACGGGCCTGGTGAACAACGCAGGGGTGACCGGCAGGCTCGGCCGCCTCACCGACACGAACACCGCGGACCTGCGCCGTGTCATGGAGGTCAACCTCCTCGGCACGCTGCTCTGTTCACGCCGGGCCGCCCGGGACATGGTTCCCCGTGGCACCGGCGCCATCGTCAACGTCTCGTCGGGGGCGGCCACACTCGGCAGCCCCGGAGAGTACGTCCACTACGCGGCAACCAAGGCGGCGATCGACACCCTGACCATGGGCCTCTCGAAGGAACTGGGCCCGGACGGCATCCGAGTCAACGGGGTGGCGCCGGGCCTGGTGGACACCGACATGCACGCAGCAATGGGCGACCCGGACCGCCCGTCCCGTCTGATCCCGACGATTCCCCTCCGCCGAGCCGGCACTCCTGAGGAGATCGCCGCGGCCATTGCGTGGCTCCTGTCCCCGGAGGCGTCGTACGCGACAGGGACGGTGCTACGGGTGGCGGGCGGCCGCTGATCCCGGTCCGCTGACCAGGGAGCGCCGGGCGCGCGGCGCCCCGCCGGGGCCCTCGCCGCCAAGAGCGGCGTAGCCGCCTCTCAAGGGGCGCGGGGAACTGCGCGACAAGCCACAACGAGCCGGCAGCCGCCAAACAAGCGCATCCCCCGAGCTTTCAGGTGCCCTGCTCAACCAGCGGCGGCAGCCGCACCGCGGCGGCCCACTGCACCACCAGCAGCTCATATTCCGCCCGCTCCTGAGGCGACAAAGTGCCGCCCGAACGTATCCATAAGGCGCGGATCTGCTCATTCAGCGCGGCAGCGGACCGCACGGAACCAGGGGGCACGGAATTGGGGGACATGCGCACCAGCGTAAGGCCAAGGACTGACAGCCCGCTACCGAACGACTACCCAGGACGTATGTGGTTGGTCACGTGACGGTCGCCCCGGCGGACGTCAGCCCGCAGACTCCGCCGCATGCG
Organism: Streptomyces vastus; assembly: GCF_039532825.1. Classification (NCBI taxonomy): domain Bacteria; kingdom Bacillati; phylum Actinomycetota; class Actinomycetes; order Kitasatosporales; family Streptomycetaceae; genus Streptomyces; species Streptomyces vastus. The sequence goes on along the minus strand of NZ_BAAASJ010000032.1, from coordinate 241,829 downwards.
GGCTCAGGGCGCCCATGCTGACCAGCACGATGATCACGATGCCGAGCAGGACGCGGTAGTAGACGAAGGGCATGAAGGACTTGGTCGAGATGAACTTCATGAACCAGGCGATGACGACGTAACCCACGAAGAAGGCGACCATCGTCGCGAAAATCGTCGGTCCCCAGGACACATGCCCGCCCTCGCTCGCGTCCTTCAGCTCGAAGAGGCCGGAGGCGAGCACCGCCGGGATGGCGAGCAGGAAGGAGTAGCGGGCCGCGGCCTCGCGGCTGTAGCTCATGAGCAGGCCGCCGCTGATGGTGGCGCCGGAGCGGGAGACGCCGGGGATGAGGGCCATCGCCTGGCAGAGGCCGTAGACGAGGCCGTCCCTGACGGTCAGCTCCTGGAGCGACTTGCGCTCCTTCGGTACCCGGTGCTTGCCGCCGGCCTCCTCGCGTGCGGCGAGACGGTCCGCGACGCCGAGGATGACGCCCATCACGATCAGTGTTGTCGCGGTGATCCGCAGATCGCGGAACGGTCCCTCGATCTGGTCCTTGAACGTGACGCCCAGCACGCCGATCGGAATCGAGCCGATGATCACCAGCCAGCCCATCCGCGCGTCGTGATCCTGTCGCATCGTCTTGTCGACCAGCGAGCGGGACCAGGCCGAGATGATCCGTGCGATGTCCTTGCGGAAGTAGATCAGCACCGCGGTCTCCGTACCGATCTGGGTGATCGCGGTGAAAGCCGCCCCCGGATCGTCCCAGCTCGCGAACGCCGCGGCCAGCCGCAGATGTGCGCTGGAGGAGATGGGCAGGAACTCGGTCAGCCCCTGGACGAGTCCGAGGATGAGGGATTCAAACCAAGACATGAAGTTACGTGATCCAAGTGCTGAGGGCGGGAGCGGAGCGAATAAGCGGACGTACGCGCCGTGTTGCCGTATGAGGTGATCAGACGCGACCGGGGCAGCGTAGCGTCCCGCGCCGCAGGGGCGGGCGGCCGGGCCCTGTCCAGCGCGCACCGGCGCACGCCCCGCGCAGCGCACAGCGGTGCACGCTCTGCAACGCTGGACAGGGTGTTGACCCGCCCCGACCTCGGCGCTTACGTTTCCGCGAGGAGTGAAAGCGCTTGCTGCAATCGGTGGCCAACCGGGGTCGGCGGGCGTCCGCCAGAGCTGAACGTCACGTCCGATGGAGTGCTGATCACGTAGATGCGTACCCCCCGCGACGCAACCCCCAGCGGGACGATCCCGCACCAGAGTTCGCACCCGGCCTCGTCCGAGAAGCTCCCCGCGGCCCCGTTCGACGGCCGTCGCATCAAGGCCGCGATCGTCGGCACCGGAGCCATCGCCGGCAGCCACCTGCCCGCGCTCGCCGCACTCGCCGCCGAGGGCGAGGTGGAGATCGTCGCGGCGGTCGACATCGACGCCGAAGCGGTCAAGCGGTTCTGCGCGGAGGGCGGCGTCCCGCACGCGTACACCGATCTCGACCGGATGCTGGCCGAACAGCGTCCGGACCTCGTCTCCGTGTGCACCCCGCCGACCCTGCACCGTGCGCAGACCGTTGCCGCGCTGCAGGCCGGTGCCTGGGTGTGGTGCGAGAAGCCGCCGGTGCCGTCGCTCGCCGACTTCGACGCCGTGGAGGCCGAGGAGGGGCTCGACGGCGGTCCGTACGCCTCGATCGTCTTCCAGCACCGCTTCGGCTCCGGCGCGAGACACGTACGACGCCTGATCGCCGAAGAGGCGATGGGGCGGCCCCTCGTGGCGCACTGCCAGACCACCTGGTACCGCAACGCCGCCTACTACGCGGTGCCCTGGCGCGGAAAGTGGCAGACCGAAGGCGGCGGGCCCGCCATGGGGCACGGCATCCACCAGATGGATCTGCTGCTCGACCTGCTCGGCCCGTGGACCGAGGTACGGGCCATGGCCGGACGCCTGGTGCACGATGTGCAGACGGAGGACGTCTCGACCGCGCTCGTACGCTTCGAGAGCGGTGCTCTCGCGACTGTGGTCAACAGCGTGCTCAGCCCGGACGAGGTCAGTCGCATCCGCATCGACTGCGAGCGGGCGACGGTCGAACTCACCCACCTCTACGGCCACAGCAACGACAACTGGCGCGTCATCCCGGTGCCGGACGCACCGGCCGAGGATGTGGCCGCCTGGCAGGACTTCGGCGCGGACGTGCCGAGTTCGCACCTGGCCCAGCTGCGCGAACTGGTCGCGAGCATGCGCGCGGGCGAGCGTCCGCGCAGCAGCGGCGCCGATGGTCGCACCAGCCTGGAGCTGATCACCGCGCTCTACAAGTCGGCGTTCACCGACAGGACCGTACGGGCCGGCGAGATCGGCCCCGGTGACCCCTACTACACCGCCTTGCACGGCGGCGCCCCCGGCTGGGCACCGGCGACGCACGAGAAGGAGGTACCGGCATGACCGCACAGGACGGACTGCGCATCGTCCACGCCCACGGCGACCGCATCACGATCACCGAACCCACCACCAGCGTCGAGCTGTTCAGCTATGTGTACGGCCCCGAGGCGGCCTGGGAGGCCCCGAAGCCGTACGTGCATCCGCTCAGGACCCTGGCGGGCAACGTTGTCACCGACTACCGGCCCAACGACCACCGCTGGCACAAGGGTCTCCAGATGACCGCCTCGCATCTGTCGGGGGCGAACCTGTGGGGCGGCAACTCGTACGTGCACGGGCAGGGGTATCTCGAACTCCCGGAGCGCGTCGGGTCGATGGCGCACGTCAAGTTTGACGAGGTCGGTTCGGACAGTGGCCGTTTTGTCATCGCCGAGCGGCTCACCTGGCATCCGTACGACGGCACGCTCTGGGCGGACGAAGAGCGCCGTATCGAGGTGCATGACGTGGACCCGTCGTCCGGGTCCTGGGCGCTGACCTGGACGACCGCCGTCACCAACCGTCGGGACGAGCCACTGCGGTTCGGCAGTCCCACGACGGCCGGGCGGGAGATGGCCGGTTACACGGGCCTCTTCTGGCGCGGTCCACGCGCCTTCCGGGACGGGCGCATCGTCGGGCCCGACAGCGAAGGGCCCGAGCTGATGGGACAACAGGCGCTCTGGCTCGCGTACTCGGGCGAGCACGACGTCACCGACGGGCACGCGACCCTCGTCTTCGCGCACGCCCCGGAGAACGACCACACCGGCGAGGGCGGCGCCCACCCGGCCCACTGGTTCGTCCGCAACGAGCCGTTCGCCGCCGTCGCCCCGTCCTTCGCCTTCTTCGACGAACTGGAGCTCGCGCCCGGCGACACCCTCACCCGCCGCTACCGCGTCGTCGTCGCCGACGGCGCCTGGGAGCGTGAGGAGATCGCCAAGTACCTGGAGGAGCACCCGTGGTGAGCGCCGCCCCCGGCTTCACCGGACTTCCCGGAGCCGTCGCCGTCTCGCATCTGTGCGTCTACGACTGGCCCGCCGCGGACGGGGTGTGCGGCGGAACTCCTCATCTGCACCTGACCTGTTCGGAGGCGTACGTCGTCACCGGCGGGCGGGGCGCGGTGCAGACCCTGACGACGTCCGGATACGAGGTGACGCCCCTCGCACCCGGCACGGTCGCCTGGTTCACGCCCGGCACCATCCACCGGCTCGTCAACGAGGACGACCTGCGCATCACCGTCCTCATGCAGAACAACGGCCTGCCGGAGGCGGGCGACGCGGTGCTCACGCTGCCCCCGAAGTACCTGACCGACCCGGAGACCTACGCCGCCGCCACCGTCATCCCGGCGGACGCGCCCGAGGAGGAGCGGGAGCGGATCGCCCGCGCACGGCGTGACCTCGCCCTCGAGGGCTACCGGGCGCTGCGCGACGCGGACGGGCCCGAGGCGCTGGCCGCGTTCCACAGGGCCGCTGCCGCGCTCGTGCGGCCCCGGCTCGCCGAGTGGCGCGGGCGCTGGGAACGCGGGGCACAGGCGGCTGCCGCGGCCACGGGGGACCAGCTCGACCGGCTGGAGAAGGGCGACGTGTCCCACCTCGCCGACGCCGCCGTGCGGGCCGAACAGCCGTCGGCGTACGGCAAGTTCGGGATGTGCGGGCGGCTCGACGTGTATCAGGGAACGTAGACGTGTTTCAGGGAGCGTAAAGGAACGTAAGCGCGGCTCTATGCCACCGCGGGCCCCGTCACCGTCCACCCCGGGGCCTGCGGGTGGGCCGTCAGGTCGTCGTGCCGGACCTCCTCGCGACACTCCGAGCAGACGACGACCGGCACCAGTTCGTGGCCGCCGACGGATCCGTGGCCGCCGACATGTTCGAGCACCATGGGGCGATCGTCGTCGTTGAGATGGCGGTCGCCCCATGCCATGAGTGTGAGGAGCACCGGCTCCAGCTCCAGGCCGGCCTGCGTTGGCCGGTACTCGAAGCGCGGCGGCTTCTCGCTGTACGCGACCTTTTCCAGAATCCCAGCGCCGACCAGCCGCTTCAGGCGGGTCGTGAGTACGTCGCGTGGAGCGCCGATGTTGCGCACCAACTGGTCGAACCGCGTGACGCCCAGGGACACCTCGCGCAGGACGAGCAGGGAGTACTTCTCGCCGACGAGAGCGAGCGTGTCGGCGATCGAGCAGGGGCGGGCGTCCTTCATGCCATCCAGTCTAGAGGGTGGGTTGGTTCTTCCAACCCACCGGGTTACTGTGGAGTCACTTGGCGAGTTTGGAAAGCAAACCAACCGACTCTGAGGGGTCAGACCATGCGTGACGCAGTCATCGTCGAAGCCGTACGCACCCCGATAGGCAAGGGCAAGCCGAACGGTGCCCTCGCCCACGTCCATCCCGTGGAACTCCTCGCCCACACGCTCCGTACCCTCGTCGAGCGGTCCGGTGTCGACCCGGCGCTGATCGACGACGTCATCGGCGGCACGGTCGACCAGGTCGGCGAGCAGGCCATGAACACCACGCGGTACGCCGTGCTGTCGGCCGGCTTCCCCGAGACGGTGCCCGCGACGACCGTGGACCGTCAGTGCGGTTCGTCCCAGCAGGCCGTGCACTTCGCGGCGCAGGGCGTCATCTCGGGGGCGTACGACTTGGTGGTGGCCTGTGGGGTGGAGTCGATGAGTCGCGTGCCGATGTGGTCCAACGTGCCGGCGGGCAAGGACCCCTTCGGGCCCGGAGTCGCCGAACGCTACCCGGAGGGACTGGTGCCGCAGGGCATCAGCGCCGAGCTGATCGCGGCCAAGTGGTCGATCTCGCGCGACCGGATGGACGCGTTCGCGGTGGACTCGCACCGGAAGGCGGCCGCGGCCTGGAAGAACGGTCTGTTCGCCGATGAAGTGGCGCCCTTGGAGGGGGTGACGCGCGACGAGTGCGTCCGGCCCGGCAGCACCACGGAGGTCCTGGCCGGTCTCAAGCCCGCTTACTACGACCCGAACTTCGGCGAGCGCTTCCCGCAGATCGAGTGGAACGTCACCGCTGGCAACGCCAGCCCCATCAACGACGGCGCGTCCGCCGTGCTCATCACGTCGAGCGAGACCGCGGCCCGCCTCGGCCTGCGCCCGTTGGCCCGGCTGCACAGCTTCGCGGTCACCGGATCAGACCCGCTGTTGATGCTCACGGGTGTCGTCCCCGCCACCGAGAAAGTGCTCCGCAAGGCGTCGCTGAGCGTCGACGACATCGATCTCTTCGAGGTCAACGAGGCCTTCTCCAGCGTCGTCCTCGCCTGGCAGCAGGAGACGGGTGCCGACCTCGCCAAGGTCAACGTGCACGGCGGCGCGATCGCCATCGGCCACCCCCTCGGTGCGAGCGGCACCCGCCTGACGACCACCCTCGTGCACGCGATGAGGGCCCGCGGGGCCCGCTACGCCCTCCAGACGATGTGCGAGGCGGGCGGCCTGGCGAACGCCATGGTGCTGGAGGGCTTGTAGGCCTCTCTCAGCCGGCTCTCTCAGCGTCCGCGGAAATGGTGGCGCTTGCGCCAGGCGATTGCCGCTCCGGCCAGAGCCGGGAGGGCGATGCAGACCATGGCGATCAGAAAGGCGGGGGACGTCGGGGTCGAGGCGCGGGCGCCGGCGACGACGTATGCCGCGGTGTTCGGGATCGAGCCGAGCCCCGTGGCGAGGAGGAAGGGAAGGTAGCCCATACGGGAGAAGGACGCGCAGTAGTTCGCCGCCCAGAACGGCACTCCGGGGAACAGCCGCGCGGCCATCATCGAGCGGAAGCCGTGCCGGCTGAGCTGCCCGTCGGCGAGCTTCAGCCAGCGTCCGCGCAGCAGGGGCCGCAGCGCGTCCTGTCCGAGGATCCGGCCGAGTCCGAACGCGATCCCCGCCCCGAGCACCGTGCCGGTGAGCGCGGCACCGAGCCCCAGCTGCGAGCCGAAGAGGGCACCCGCCGCGAGATTGAGGAGCGGCCGGGGCACGAAAGCGACCGTGCACAGCCCGTACGCCACCGCGAACACCACGGCCGCCGCGGCACCGTTCAGCTGTGGGGGCCAGCCGTCGGCCAGCAGCTTCTGCGGCTGGAAGACCAGCACGGTCGCGGCGGCGGCCATGAGCAGCGTCACGAGCAGGGACAGCCGGGACCAGGGCGAGAGCAGCGCTCTCGTGCAACGCGCGGCAAGACCCGTCGGCGTGGCGGTGAACTCGGGGGCGGCGAACTCGGCGGAGCCGAGCTCCGTGACGGCGGCCGGGGGAGCGGCCGTGGCGGTGCCCCCAGAGCGGGTGGTGGCATCGAGCATTCGGCGACACTAACTGACCTATGTGTGTGATCGCCGTATGGTTCGTCTCATGGGCGTCACAGCCACCGGAACGTCAAATAACCGTTGGGAGCCGCCCCGCAGCGCCGTCGCGGACGCTCTGCTGGAGCGGCTCACATCCACCTACGCGGCGGCGGCCGATCCGGAGCGGGCCGAGTCGATGCGCGCGTACATGAAGGACATCGCGCCCTTCCTCGGCCTGACCACGCCGGATCGCCGCTCGCTCTCACGCACCGTGCTGGCGGGCACGCCCCGCCCCGACGAGGCGGACTGCACGGCGGTGGCGCTGCGCTGCTGGCGTCTGCCGCAACGCGAGTACCACTACTTCGCAGTCGACTATCTGCGCCGCCATGTGACGCGTCTCTCGTCTGGCTTCCTGCCGGTGGCACGCCATCTCGTCTCCACGGTCCCCTGGTGGGACACCGTCGACCTGCTCGCCTGCCATGTGGTGGGAGGCCTGGTGGCCGCCGACCCGAAGCTGCGGGCCGACATGGACGCGTGGATCGAGGACGACGACCTGTGGATCGCCCGCACCGCCCTCCTCCACCAGCTCCGCTACAAGGACGCCACCGACACCGAACGCCTCTTCGCGTACTGCGTCCGCCAGTCCGGGCACCCCGACTTCTTCATCCGCAAGGCGATCGGCTGGTGCCTGCGCGAGTACGCCAAGACGGACCCGGAGGCGGTACGCGCGTTCGTGGCCCGGGAACGGCTCTCACCACTCTCCGCGCGTGAGGCGCTCAAGAACATCGGCCCCTGACGGAGCAGCAGAACCACTGGTGAGCCCCAGGTTCACGTCCGCCTCCCGGCCGCCGAAATTCATTCGACGTGGGCTGATACGTCGGCAATGATCTCCTCATGTTCCGGCACGCCTTCCTCCTCGCAGCATCCGCGCTCGCGGATGCCCCGAAGGCTGCCGTCCTGACCACAGTGGCCGCCGTCGACGGCGCCCGAAGCTGACCCTCTCCGGATCGTCCGGCGGACCCCGCAGGGGGAGGGTCGGCAAGTTCCTTGGGGTCCCCGTCCCGCATCGCCGGGACCATCACTCGGTTCCACTGAGAGGCTTCGAGGTACCGCCATGTCCAAAACGGCTTACGTCCGCACGAAACCGCATCTGAACATCGGCACGATGGGCCATGTCGACCACGGCAAGACCACCCTGACCGCCGCCATCACCAAGGTCCTCGCCGAGCGCGGCTCCGGCACCTTCATTCCGTTCGACCGGATCGACCGGGCACCGGAGGAGGCCGCGCGCGGCATCACCATCAACATCGCGCACGTCGAGTACGAGACCGACACCCGGCACTACGCGCACGTCGACATGCCGGGCCACGCCGACTACGTCAAGAACATGGTCACCGGGGCAGCGCAACTCGACGGCGCGATCCTCGTCGTCTCCGCGCTCGACGGGATCATGCCGCAGACCGCCGAACACGTGCTGCTCGCCCGGCAGGTGGGCGTCGACCACATCGTCGTCGCCCTCAACAAGGCTGACGCTGTCGCCGACGGCGAGGACGCTGTGCTCACCGACCTCGTCGAACTGGAGGTCCGCGAGCTGCTCTCCGCGCACGGCTACGGCGGCGACTCCGTACCGGTCGTACGGGTCTCCGGACTCAAGGCCCTTGAGGGGGACCCGCGTTGGACCGCGGCGATCGACGCGCTGCTGGACGCCGTGGACACATACGTGCCGATGCCCGAGCGCTATCTCGACGCGCCGTTCCTGCTGCCCGTCGAGAACGTGCTCACCATCACCGGACGCGGCACGGTCGTGACGGGCGCGGTCGAGCGCGGCACGATTCGCGTGGGTGACCGTGTCGATGTGCTCGGTGCTTCCGTGGACACCGTCGTCACCGGCCTGGAGACCTTCGGCAAGCCGATGGAAGAGGCGCAGGCAGGGGACAACGTGGCGTTGCTGCTGCGCGGTGTCGCGCGTGACGCGGTGCGCCGCGGCCATATCGTCGCGGCGCCCGGCAGCGTCGTACCCAGTCGCCGCTTCTCGGCACAGGTGTACGTCCTGTCGACGCGTGAGGGCGGCCGTACGACGCCGGTGTCCACCGGGTACCGGCCGCAGTTCTACATCCGCACCGCGGATGTGGTAGGTGACGTCGACCTCGGCGAGCGGGCTGTTGCCCGGCCCGGTGAGACCGTCACCATGACGGTCTCGTTGGGCCGCGACGTCCCGCTGGAGCCGGGCCTCGGCTTCGCGATCCGCGAAGGTGGGCGGACGGTCGGTGCGGGCACGG